>JAWLDL010000411.1:0-2824 GCA_041686675.1 Spirochaetia bacterium
CGCGGTTTCCGGCGAATTGCGATACGAGGTCGGTTTCAAGCTCGTGGTGGAAGGCGTTACTGTCCGCGTCCAGATCTACGAATCCGAGGCCGGCTCGCCCGTGGAGCGGGCCGGCCTTTACGAGCGCTTCTTCGCTGGCCTCGAGCGGAAACTCTGAAAGGGCCCCGGTTCGTCGTACACTCAAGCGACGTTTGCCAACGCGGGTCAACGCCTGATGCGCGCCGCGAGGAGGTGCCACAGCGCCCCGAGGACGATCACTGCGACGCCGACGGCGAGCACCCGTGGCTCCACGAAGGCTGCGAGCGAGAGACACCCGGCAAGGCCCGCCACCGATATCCACCTGGGGAAGATGCGTCCCTCCTGCGGGATGAAGAGAGCGGCGAGGTTGGTGATCGCATAGTAGATGAGCACAGTAAAGGCACTGAAGGACCATGTGGTTCGCACGTCGCCAATGAGGGCGAGCCCACCGATGAGGACGGCGACCGCGATCACCGCAGCGGTCGGGGTGATCCCCGCGCGATCGAGCCGGGCGAAGAGCGAGGGCATGTCCTTCCGCCTGCCCATCGCAAGGAGCACGCGCGAGAGCCCGAGAAGCAGATTGAGCAGCACTCCGAGCATTGCCGTCACCGCCCCGATCGTAACCACAACCGGCATTCCGGGAACCCCCACCCGTCGCGCGGCAACCTCGAGCGGCGCGGCCTGCGTCTGCGCCGCTTCGCTCAGAACTCCGGCACCGACCGAGCCCACGCCCGCCGCGGCGACGAGCACGTAAAGGATCATCGTCACAACGAGGGTCGTCGCGATGGCCCGTGGAATGGTGTGGCGCGGGTTCGTTACCTCCTCGCCGAGGGTGGCGATGCGTCCGTAGCCGGTGTAGGCCACGAACAGCAGGGCCGAGGCGAACAGCACCTCCCGTATCCCGATCGGGCCGTCGGCGTTCGCGAAAAACGGGGTCAGGGTGGCACCTCTTGCGGCCACTACGGCCGGGACGGAGGTAAGCACAAAGGCAAGCAGCGTAAGCAGCGTCACCGAGACGATCACGATGTTGGTGATGCTCGAACGGCGGATACCGGTGAGGACGACTACCGTAAGCATGAGGACCGCGGCGAGCGCCACCGGCACCAGCAGTCCGCCCGCTGCGACGCCGAACGCCTCGAGGAGGTAGCCTGAGAAGCCGAGCGCCGCGGTGGCGGCCGAGGCGCTTTTCGCCACGAGGAACATCCATCCCGCCGTGAAACCGAGCACGGGCGAGAGGAAGCGGTAGCCGTACTCGTAGGTGCCGCCGCTTACCGGGTGATTTGCCGCAAGCTGGGCGCTCGACATGCCGTTCGCGCCCGCAACGAGAGCGCCGACGACAATTCCGATCAGAAGCGCCGGACCTGCGATGCCCGCGGCGATGCCTATACTCACGAACACACCCGTACCGACGATCGAACCAAGCCCCATCATGACTGCTCCAGGCAGTCCCACCTCGCGGCGTAGCGTCTGCATGCGCACCTCCCGCCGCAGTGTATGTCGCACCTCCGCCGCAGGCAATCGTACCCGACGAAACTAATCAGAAATTCACAAGTCGGCATCACCGGGTGCGTGCCGCTGCGCCGCCGGGTGCGTGCCCCCTCACCCCATCAGCGTCGGGCGCAGCTCCTGCCAGAGCTCGCGGTAGGCGATAGCGCCGCGCGAGGCGTGGCTTCGAGCAAGAACGGGCTCCCGATAGGTGCCCATCTTCTCCACGTCGGAGGAATAGGGCACTGCCGCGGAGAGCACTCGCGAGTCCGCGTCTGTGAGTTGCTCGATCGTTTCGCGGTGGAGTTTTCGACGGCGGTCGACCATCGAGAAGAATACCCTGATCCGGCTGAGGTCGAGCTCGTGGCCCGCGAAGAACCGGAGCATCGTCTCGTAGCTCTGAAGTGACAGCGAGGTCGGAATGAGCGGCATCAGCATCACATCGGAGGCGCGAAAGACATTCTCCGACTGGAGATCGAGGGCGGCATGGGTGTCGAGCACGATCAGGTCGTAGCGCGCCGAGAAGGGCTTGAGTGCGTCTCGCAACCTGCGGCGCCTGTGCTTTGCATCGTCGAGCACAGCGCCCAGCTTCCGGAATGACAGGCTGGCGGGCAGTATATCGAGGTTTTCGTAGTCGGTTGCCTTGACTGCATCCTCAACGTCCGAGCTTCCCTTTACCAGCTTCTTCGCGCTCACGCTTTTCGGTCGAACCCGAAAGTAGTAGGAGGCCGCCCCCTGCGCGTCGAGATCACATAGAAGTGTGCCATACCCATCCGCGGCTGCGGCGTAGGCGAGATTCACCGCAGTCGCCGTCTTTCCTACGCCACCTTTCAAGTTGTATACAGCCAGTGTTTTCATGGTCCCGCATCCTCCTTCTTCGGCCCGTGGCGCTTTGTGATCCGTGTTGCTGCGTCGGTACGCAGTCGCTTGCAATAGCGCCTCGATGCCCGCTCGAATGCAGCGTACAGCGCGGGGCGCCGGTCCTCGAGTCGCGTGAGAAGCCCGCCTATGGCTGCACCGGCTGCGATATCCCCTACGCCCTGCTTTTCGAAGAAGGCGATGTCGTGGCTGAGCGCTGCTTCCTGCACGGACAGATCGTTGAGATCGCCGAGCGCATCCTGAAACCGTTTCAGGTCTTTGGCAAGCGCCTTCACTCTGCCCGGCGGATACAGGGATTCGAAGATTTCGAGCAGGTAGCGGAGCTTCTTCCCGTCGATTCGCATGCGGTGCAGCTGCTCATCGTTCGTGGCGTCGTTTGTGCCCTGCACGTTCCGGGTGAGCTTCTTCATCCGCCGGCTGATCCATCGCGGGGCGAGCGTGC
>JAWLDL010000412.1:0-2813 GCA_041686675.1 Spirochaetia bacterium
CCGAGGCGGCGCGGAACGACTCGAACACGTCAGGTTGGCGCAGGTAATGATATGAGGCTATGACTCGGTCATAGAGGCGCCAGGGGTTGGCGTCCATACCATAATCCCGCTGAAGGTCGCGCGTCGCTTCGCGATCGACCACATTGAAATCCAGCGAGAAGCGGTCTTTCATCTCGGACTTCCACTGGTCGCGCAGGGACGCCGGTGTCAGAATCAGAACGCGGCGGATCCGGCGGCGTAGAAGCAACTCCGACAGGATTAGTCCCGCCTCTACCGTCTTGCCCAAACCAACGTCATCCCCGATGAGCAGTGCCACCCGCGGCATATTCAGAGCTCGCACGAGCGGCGTCAGCTGAAAATCATCTGCCTTTATTGCGCCGAAGAACGGAGCTGAAAACGTAAGCTCAGACGCCTTTGACGGATCAGTGGGGTCGAGAAACGGCGTAAGCGCGGTCCAGCGAACCGCACGTTGAAGGGCATCGAAATCCTCCGGGCGCATCGGATCCGTTTGCTCCACTTCAGGGAGCTGCCGAGGTTCCCTGACGTACGAGTATGGTTCCCGCTCCCACAGAACGAATTCCTCCTGAGGCTCATCAAAATCCGTGTATTCCACGCGTACAAAGTGGACATCCCCTTCCTTCTGATGAGTGGAGAAAGGCTCAACTTCGGTGATCAACCCGTTGCGGTTCCTCAAGGCCGCCAGCATCCCGGTTCGGGGTGTTGATGATTGCTCTTCTCTATCCGACATCTAAGGGGCTCCTTGCTTGCTGCCTGCGGCGGTAGCACACGCCGACGGGGGCTTCCGTGTTCGCCATGGGGGTCTCTGGGAGCATTGACTACTCGATCACCCAACCGGCATTGATGAGCGCGTCTATCGAGCCATATCGCCATTGCCGCTCGCTGTCCCCCGGCTTGTCTCGGACGACCCATGTACGCGTCATCGCATCCCGGAGATCTATGATGCCGTCTCGCCCATCGACATTCTTCACCGGCGCGTAGCCGAGGCTGAAATTCGCCAACTCGATGTGCTCGAGGCTTTGCTTTGTTCGCTCAGTTAGCTGAGTGGACCATTTTCCGTTTGCCGGCGACTCTTCGAGTTCGCGGGCCTTATTGTCGAGAGTGCGTTTCGGCGCCGTCTCCTTCAGTGACTCCGACAATTGTCTGTAATGTTCGTCCCAGTGCTTCCGCAGTGTGCCGATTTGTTTGTCGCTGCGAGCATCACGACCGGATGGATTCATGATCCGCACACTGCCCGGCGGTAGTCCGAGCATCTCTTCAATGGTCTGCTCCGCGGTACCGACGGTACCGTCGGCCTTGAGTTTTCTGTAGCGCAGTGGGGTGTCGTCGCGGCTGTTCTGACTCACCGAAGCCTCCCTTCTATACTTCTTCGTTAATCCGGTTTTCTAAGAGCTGCAGCTTTCCGATCAGAACGTCCCATTCAGGGGGCGTTCTGAAAAACATGACCTGCATATCTTCGTAGTCCTTTCGCAGAGCATCCATTTTTTCTTCTGGCGGAACCAGGCGCAGCGTTCCGGCGCGCGCCAGATCGTACCGGGCCTTTCCGCTGTAGTAGAAACGCTCCTTGAACCGTGCCACATCTTCGAGCAGCGATAGGTTCCGGAGAGCCCGCTCGGTCACGCCCCTCTGTGACATCATGTACAAGTCGTAGTAGTGTCGTGAGTAGCGCCGCCCGGCGGCTTTTGGATTGTGGTATTGCTCGTGCAGGATCGTTGCCTTCTCCCAGAATGTCCGATCAATCGTTGTCGCGCGAACAGGAACCTCACTGTGGCCGGTGACGTCAGGGAAATGCTCGGCCACGTATGGTCTGATGGACACTGACTCCTGTGGAACCCACGATGCGAGAGGGCCGATCTCGAGAAGGACATGATTTCGCACGTAAGATGTCTGGAACGCCGGGGCGTAATGCACTTGTACGATCTGGTCTCCGGCGTGCGTAACGGTGGGCGCACGATCTCCGAGATCACTGAACTCTTCCTGGAGCCATGGCACGAACGAGCGGCGCATATAGTCCGTCGCTTGTTCGTTCATTCGCTTGTTCAGCTTGTCCTGCTGCGTATTGGACCGGTTCTCATCCCAGGGTTCCGAACTTCTACTTCCATACCCCAGCAGCTCCCAGTTCAGGATAAGATCCACATCCTCGGAAAACCGTTCGATGACTTTGTGGACTTTCGAAAGACTGGTTCCGCCCTTGAATATGAAGTGGTTGCCGTATTCATTCGATCGAAAGATGCAGTCCAGAGCAAGACAGACCCAAATGTCCTTCTCTACAATGCCCTCCTGTACGTCCATATGGCGCGCTGTCTCTCGAATGAGATCCGCGTAGTCCTGCAGTGGTAACTCAAACAGTCTATTCACGAATCAGCGACCTCCCGCGCGGTCTCCGCAATGCGCTTTATCTCCTCATGCACCCAGGAAGTCACGCTCCTGGTATTTTTCACGATCCGATCATACTCGCGGCATGAGCGGAGTGACGCGAGATGGTTTCGTTCGTTTTCCGTCACTGCACCCTCCCCCAAGGCATGTAACGCCTGAACGAGTGTTGCCGCGAACGAATCGTCGATTGACGTTCGCTGTTGCTTCCTGTGCATAAACTCGAGCCGTGTCCCAAGTATATGGTACTCGGTACTGGGGCCACTGGAGAGAAAGCGGTATCGTGCGGGCACCTGCGTGTCTATTCCGAGAAGCTGCAACGAGGTGGCCTCGTCGGGCACAATGTCCCAGTTGCGCTTCCGGGCAAGAGCCTGCGCAACCTCCTGCATGTCGGGAGCAACCGCTCTTTGCAGAAGTTCACT
>JAWLDL010000413.1:0-2812 GCA_041686675.1 Spirochaetia bacterium
GTTCATGCTGATAGCGGCGTACATGGCCCTCGGCCTGTTCAACGCCTTCGGTATAGATCCGATTCTGTCGGTCGTCATTACGATGCCGGTTCTGTTCTTCTTCGGCATGGTGGTCTACAAGCTTCTGTTCTCCCGGATCGCCGAAAGCTCCCGGTTCGTGGAATCCACCGTCCTTCTGACGTTCGCCATGGCGACGGTCATCGAGGGCGTGCTCAGTTTTCTCTTTACCGGTATCTATCGCTCGACGACGCCTTCCTACACGACCGAGACGCTGCATATCGGCGCGCTGTACTTTCCCGAGGGGCAATTCTACGCCACCGTGGTGAGTGTCGTGCTGCTGGTGGCGCTGTGGACCTTCCTGCGCAAGACGCGCACCGGATATGCCATACGCGCGACGATGCAGAACCGCACCGCCGCGAAAACCGTGGGTGTCGACGTTGCAAAGATCTCCCTCATTACCTTCGGCATCGGGACGGCGCTCGCGGGAGCGTCAGGTTCTCTCATCAGTTTCATCTTTACGTTCTACCCGGCCATCCACTGGGACTGGATCGCAATCATGATGTCGCTGATCGTGCTCGGCGGAATGGGGAGCCTGCTCGGATCCCTCGTCGGCTCGTTTCTGCTTGCAATCGTCGCGGGATTCGTCGGGCACTTCATCGGGCCGGTATGGTCGACCATCACGTTCTTCCTGGCCCTCTTCGTTATCCTGCTCGTGAGGCCGCAGGGCCTCTTCGGCAAGAAGGTGGAGGTATAAATGTCCGGCACAACCCTTACCACCGGCACCGCGGGTCGCTCCCGCAGCATATTCATTCTCGTGGTCTTCGGCGTGCTCCTGGTGTTTCCCCTGCTACAGGTGGCGACCGGCCGCTTCAACTACGTGCTGCACATGATGATGTTCACCATGCTCTATATCGCCATGGCGTCGAGCTGGAACATCATCGGTGGCTATACGGGCTATACCTCGCTCGGCCACAACGTGTTTTACGCGGTGGGAGCCTATTTCTCGGGCCTCGTGTTCACCTATCTCAAGATCTCTCCGTTCGTCACGTTTCCTCTGGCGGGAATCGCGGCGCTGCTCGTCGGCGTGCTCGTGGGACTGATCGCGTTGAGAACCCGCGGGCCGGCGTTCATCATCGCCACGATCGCCATGGTCATGCTTACCCTCCACCTCATCGACCAGTGGAAGTTCGCCGGGGGAGCCAACGGCCTGAGTCTCGCCTTCATTCCGCTCGACCCCAGGATTGCAAAGCTGCCCTTCTATTACGCGATTCTGATCGTGGCCGCAGGTGCGGTCATGATGTCTCACAAGATCCGCCACTCGAAGTTCGGCCTGGGCCTTCGCGCGATTTCGCAGGATGAAGTCAAAGCCGAAGTCGCCGGGCTGCCGACGAACCGCTACAAGATAGCCGCGTTCGCCCTGAGCGGGCTGTTCGTCGGCATGTGCGGGGCGCTGTGGGGATACTACCTCACCTACCTGAGGCCCGACATGTTCCTTACCATCGCGATCGCCTCGAACATGGTCCTCATGTCGATCATCGGCGGGAAGGGAACCGTCGCAGGACCCGTGATCGGTGCCATCATCATCGTCCTCGTCAACGAGTTCTTCGTGACAACTCTCGGCTCCACCGCGCTCAACATCGTGTTTACCGGGACCGTGCTCATCCTCACGCTCGTGTTCTTTCCCCGGGGCGTGGTCGGCACGCTCAAGGAGCACAACAACCTCCCCGGATTCCTGGACTGGGAGTAGGAAGCAATGAACGGCGCCGGCATCGCGTTACTTGCGGGAGTCGGGCTCGGTATCTTTCAGATTCTCAACCGCAAGGCCTCCGCCGGCATTCGCATCGAGCAGGGGACCACGGTTCTTCTTGCGGTGAGCTCCCTCGTGCTTGCAGGGCTCATCGTCACCACCCGGCCGCTCTCGGCGCTCGCGTCGGTGCCGCCGGGGTCGGTGGCGCTCTTTGCGGCCGCCGGTGCCATTCACTTCATCGGCGGGTGGAGTCTGTTGTCCCTGAGCCAGCATGCGGTCGGTGCGGGCCGAACGGGCTCACTCATCGGTACCGCCCCGGTGTTCTCCGCCATACTCGGGGCCCTGTTCCTCGGTGAGTTCCTCTCGCTGCCGGCAATCGCGGGACTGGTGATGGTCGTTTCGGGGGTCATTCTTGTCTCGCATCGATGATCGCGAAGGGGCCGGAGGAATCCTCGGCGGGCTGCGGTCGTCGGTCTACGGGCTCGGCACGGCCTTGTGCTTCTCGGTGAGCCCGATCTTTCTCAGATACGGGCTGCGTGACTTCCCATCTCCGGTAATTGCAGTCGGCATCGGCATGACGAGCGCGTTCCTGCTCTACCTGCTCGTGCTCGCCCTTCGCGGTCGCCTCGGCCTCCTTCGTGAGCGGGTATCCAGAAGCGTGTTGGTGACGCAGGTGCTCGCGGGGCTGTTCATAGCCGCGGGCACGTGGCTTCGCTACGAGGCGGTCGACCGGGCACCGGTGGCCGTCGTGGCCACTCTCGGGCGCATCAATATCCCCGTGGTGCTTCTGCTCTCGCCGCTGTTCTTCGTGGCCGGCAAGGACCGGGTGACGCTGCGCCTGTGGCTGGGAGCGGGGCTCATCATCGGCGGCGCGGCGGTCATCACGTTCTACGGGTAGCCGGCAGCGCGGGCCGCGTGGCACCGCCGTCCGCTCGCGTGGCACCGCCGGCAGCGCGTGCCGCGCGCCCTAAATCACAAATCGCCCATCCCGCAGCACCGCGACCTCCCGCCCGTCGTAGGTCCGCGCGGTGACCTGTATCTGCTCGGAGCCGATCATGAAGTCGG
>JAWLDL010000414.1:0-2795 GCA_041686675.1 Spirochaetia bacterium
TCTCCGAGGCCCTCACGAACTGCGGCGTGAAACGCTTTCACGCTTTCCACCGAGCACACATCGAGGTCCGACGCGACACACTTCACGCCGAAGGCTTCGATGTCCGCTTTGGTCTTCTCAAGCTCCTCCCGTCCGGGACGGTTCACCAGCTCACCCTCCGCCGTTTTCGCCGAGCTGTCTCCGAGCAGTGATCCGATCCCCACGTTTGCCCCGGCAGCCGCGAATGCGAAGGCCATTGCCCGTCCCATTCCCGACGCCCCTCCCGTTACCATGGCTACACGTCCCTCAAGGTAGCGCTCGCTCATACACACACCTCCTGCGTTTTGATTGTGGTCGAACTTTTTGTCTGCGAGGAATCAGAGTATACCTTTCCCGGACCAAAACGGCAAGTCGGGCATATATGGGGCTCAGTAGAAGCATTGCCCCGGCATATCGGGGTTCCATCCGGCACGTGCCGCTCGCAGGCAGAGAACATAAGGAACGTAGTAAATGCAAAATAATGCCTCATGCCGGTTGCTATGCCGACGTTTATTTAGTAGTCTATGGAAATCACAGGAGGACAGTATGAACACACTACTCAAGAAAGGCCTTGTCGCAGCCCTTGTGCTGTTGGTTCCGATCACCTTTGCGTTTGCGTCCGGCGAACAGGAGCAGTCCCGCTCCGGCAGCGAGACCGAACAGACCGGTGGGTCGGCCCAAGGCGAAACCAGTGAGCCGATGGATGCCGCGTCGGTAGTCGAGTTCGTCGAGGTCGGATGGCTCGATATCGAGGCCACGACGGCAACGACCCGCCTCGTTCTCGAGGGACTCGGCTACTCGACCACCTCCGAGACGGTCTCGGTTCCCGTGGCCTACGAGGGCATGGCGGCCGACGACGCGGATATATTCCTCGGGTACTGGTATCCATCCATGGCCTCCATCGCGGAGCCGCACTTCGAGGAGGGCTCGGTGGAGAACGTCGCGGTCAATCTCGAAGGTGCGAAGTACACGCTTGCCGTTCCCTCATATCTTGCCGATGAGGGCCTTACGAGCTTCGGGGACATCGCCGACTTCGGCGAGGAGCTCGAATACAAGATCCACGGTATAGAGGCCGGAAACGACGGGAATCAGCTCATCCAGCAGATGATCGACGAAGACGCCTTCGGCCTGGGAGACTTCGAAGTCGTCCCCTCGAGCGAGGCCGGCATGCTGGCAGAGGTCAGGAGTCGCGTACCGCGCGAGGAGCCTATCGTATTCCTCGGATGGGAACCCCACCCCATGAACACCAACATCGACATGACATATCTCGAAGGCGGCGATGACTACTTCGGCCCCGACTACGGCGCCGCAACCGTCTACACGAATGCCAGAGCGGGCTTTCTCGACGAAAACCCCAATCTCGCGCAGTTCTTCGACAACCTGCAGTTCACCCTCGCCATGGAGAACGAGATCATGAAGGAGATCAGCGAGGGCGCGGAGCCGCGGGAAGCGGCAGCAGAGTGGCTTCGACGGAACCCGGGAATCCTCGGCGAGTGGCTCGACGGTGTTCGCACCGTGGACGGTCGCCCCGGAGAGCCGGCCGTACGTGAGGCGCTCGGCCTCTAAACGTTTACGCCGTCGGTGCCCCCGCCTCACCCGGCAGGGGGCGCCTGCAGTCCGGGCGGGCCGCCGTGTCACGGAGACGTGACATGCGGCCCGTTTTCTTGTCCCCCGCCCATTACTCCCAGCGGAACATCAACGAGGAAAGGAACAGCAGCACAGCGCTCACCGCGGCAAGAAAGATCAGATGCGGCGCGATCTCGAGGAATCCGGCCCCGTCGAGCATGATCGCGCGCGAGGCCGCAACGAAGTGGGTGAGCGGCAGCACGCGGGAGAAACTCTGGAGGACCTGCGGCGAGCCCTCGAGCGAGAAGAACACGCCGGAGAAGATGAGCATCGGAAAGGTCACCAGGTTCAAAAGGCCGCTTGCGAGCTCCTCGCTTTTGAGGCGGGAGGCGAACACGAGTCCGATGGAGATCATCGAGATGATGGCGAGGGTGGTCACCAGAAGCAGATTCAGGTAGGAGCCGTTCATCATGAAGTCGAGAAACACATTGGTACCGGCATAGACGACGATGGACGTGATAACGACGATGACGAGGCGGCTCGCAGCCTGGGCGGTCACGAAGTTCAGCGCCGACACCGGCGTCGCCTTGAAACGCTTGAGCACCCCGTTCTTGCGGTAGCGCACGATGACGAAGCCGATCCCGAAGAGGCAGCTGAACATCATGTTCATGCCGATGACGCCCGGGACGAGCCAGTCGACGTAGCGTATGGGCTCGCCCGAGACGGCCTGCCGGGTAAAGGCCGCCGGGGCATCGCCGCCGGCCGCCTGCCCGTCTGCATCACTCGACACATCGGCCTCGAAGAGCCTTCGAAGCAGCGGGCCGGTCGTGGCTTCCTCGTTTATGTAGTAGGCCTTCTCGGTGAAGTCGATCACCATGTCGAGCTCGTGGCGACGCAGGCGCTCCACCGCCGCGTCGGTGTCCACCGCCCGCTCGCCCACGGTCTCCGCCCCCGGTCCGTAGCGGACGAACTCGATCTCCTCGATCTCCATGAAAGAAAGATCGCCGGTCGGCTGTCCGAGAACGCCCACCTTGAAGGCGGTCGTGTTCTGCCCGGAGAAGGCGAAGGCAAAGCCGAACACCAGGACGACGGGAAAGAGGACATTCCAGAGGAAGGTACCGCGGTCCCGCACGAACTCCATCGTGCGGGCTTTGAACATTGCCCAGAACGTGCGCATGAATCTCCTCAGGCTCGAAGGGAGCTGCCGGTCA
>JAWLDL010000415.1:0-2782 GCA_041686675.1 Spirochaetia bacterium
CTCGTTCGGGGTGATGTAGGCCGCATTCTCGAGCAGCCCGCGGTCGAGGCCGTCCGGGGGAGCGGGGGCGGGATCGAGGATGGTGATGACGCCGCGCTCTGCCGCGCGCCTCATGGCGTAGCGCACCGCATCGAAGGGAGTTTCGAGCTGGAAGAGCGCATAGTCGGCGTTGGCAAGGGCGTCGAGATGCGCATCGACATAGCCGGGGTCGACGAGACCATTGGCGCCGGGGACGATGATGATATGGTTCTCGCCCGCCGAGTCCACCTCTATTACGGCCACACCGGTGGAGGTCTGCGGCACCACCTCGATCTCGGTGGTGTCAACGCCCTCGGCCTCGAACGTCCTCTGGTAGCTCGAGCCGAAGACGTCGTCGCCGATCTTCCCGGCCATGAGCACCCGCGCGCCGAGCCGGGCGAGTGCAACTGCCTGGTTGGCTCCCTTGCCTCCCGGATAGGTGCCGAAGGTGGTGCCGGTGCGGGTCTCGCCCGGGCGGGGAAAGCGGTCGACCTGCGCGACCAGGTCCATGTTTATACTGCCGATAACGCAAAACGAGGTGCTCATGTGTGACAGCTTAGCCTCGGTCCGGCGTGGATGGCAAGGCGGCGGGGCGCCGTCGTTTCTGTTTGACAGATCGCAAAAAGTCGGGTTATCATGAAGCAATCGATTGCGCAATGGGTTGCGCAATCGATTCAACGACTATGGCAACCATGAAGGACGTCGCCCGGCGTGCGGGGGTCTCCCCGACGACGGTCAGCCACATTCTTAACAGCACCCGGCATGTCAGCGAGGACCTCACCGCGCGGGTGCTCGACGCTATTCAGGAGCTCGATTACCGGCCATACGGGCTCGCGCGGAGCCTGCGTACCAAGCAGTCATACACGATTGGTGTGCTGATCCCGGATAATACCAACCCCTACTTTGCGGAAGTCGCGCGGCTCGTGGAGGATGAGTGTTTCCTGCAGGGCTACAACGTGATCATCTGCAATACAGAGCAGGACCCGAGCAAAGAGCTCACCTATTTGCGACTTCTCGGGGAGAAGGCTGCAGACGGGCTGATATTCGTCTCAACCGGCAACGATGCTGAGGCAATAGAGGCGCTCGGGCGGCAGAAGGTCGCCTCTATTCTCGTCGATCGCGATATTCCCGAGCTCGACCTCGACAGGGTCCTGTCGGACAACGAGCAGGGAGCATATCTGGCGGTTCGGCATTTGACCGAGCTCGGACATCGTCGTATCGACTGCATCGGCGGCCCCCCCGGCATTGCCTCCACGGATGCGCGGCTTGCCGGGTACAGAACCGCCCTGAGCGAGGCCGATGCCACGGGGAAGGTCATACACGGTGACTTTCAGATAGAGAGCGGGTATAACGCCTTCGTTTCGATGTATGAGAGCGGCGACATGCCCCAGGCCATCTTTGCGTCAAACGACCTCATGGCGCTGGGAGTGCTCCACGGAGCAGCGGAGCAGCGCATGCGCGTTCCGTACGACCTGTCGGTGGTGGGCTTCGACGACATTCAGCTTGCCTCATTCGCCGTGCCGTCCCTGACAACGGTACGACAGCCGAAGCGCGAGATTGCGCGGGAGGCGGTGAAGCTGCTGCTCGGGCGCCTTAGTGCTGAGACCACCTACGATGCGCGGCACAGGGTGCTCACCCCGGAATTGGTGGTGCGGGCCTCGAGCGGTCGCCCGGCAAGAGAGCGAGGAGCAGGAGTACCATGAAGAGCAGCGGGATTTTCAATCAGCCGATTTCGAGTCTCATCTCCGGCATGGGCCACACCGATTCCCTTGTCATATCGGATGCCGGACTTCCCATCCCGCCCGGACCGCAACGCATTGATCTCGCGCTGCGCTGTGGGCTGCCGACATTCCTCGAGGTGCTCGAGACGGTTCTCGGGGAGTTCGAGGTCGAACGCGCGGTCATCGCCGAGCAGACACGGGAGAAGAGCCTGAAGCTTCACGAGGGCCTCCTCGCCATCCTCGGCGATGTGTCGGTGGATTACGTCGACCACGAGGAGCTAAAGGCTCGCTCGGCAGGCTCCAAGGGCATAATCCGCACCGGCGAGTGCACACCGTTTGCAAACGTCATCCTGTACTCGGGGGTAGTGTTCTGAGCATGACACAAGCCCTCGATATCCGCCAGATACTGAGACGCTTCGGCCTGCTACTCGCCATCATTCTGCTTGCCGCGGTGTTGTCCGGTCTCTCCGAGCAGTTCCTCACGATGCAGAACGTGCTGAATCTGCTGCTGCAGGCGACGGTAAACGCGACCATTGCGGCCGGCATGACGCTCGTCATTCTGACCGCGGGCATCGATCTGTCGGTCGGATCCGTGCTTGCACTCACGGCAGTAGTCACCGCCGACGTGCTGCAGATGGGCGTGCCCGTACCGCTTGCGGTACTCGCGGGCCTGGGACTCGGAGCTGCTGTCGGCGTGGTGAATGGACTGCTCATTACCCACGGACGGATACCGCCGTTCATCACCACCCTCGGCATGATGACGCTCGCCCGCGGTCTCGCGCTGAGCTACGCCGGTGGCCAGCCCATTACCGGGCTTCCCGATGCGTTTCGTGGCATCGGGATAACTCTCATACTCGGGATTCCCTCGCCGGTGTGGATAACGGCCCTGATCTACGGCGTGGGGATCTTCCTGCTCTCGCGCACTACGCTTGGGCGCTACGTATACGCGATCGGAAACAATCCGGTGGCCGCGCGTGTGGCGGGGCTACCGGTGAGGGCTACCACGATTGCCGTGTATGCCGTCTCCGGTATGCTCGCGGCCC
>JAWLDL010000416.1:0-2782 GCA_041686675.1 Spirochaetia bacterium
GCCGTACGAAGCTCTTGTCGTTCAGCTGGAACAGACCGCGATCGATCGAATTGGCGTTGGCGTTCCGCGCATAGGGATAGTAGCGGCTCTCCACCCAGGCCAGGGCGAACACGAGGGACACCGACAGATCGTTGCGGTCGGCATGATAAAGCATGGGGAGGGAGATCTCATCGGAGCCGGTGACCTGCCGGAAGAAATCCTCTACGGCGCGGTGGGTGACGTCTTCGCGGTAGAGGGTGAGAATCGGGTTCTCGCCCTCGAGCACGTTCGCCACGTTGGGATATGTGCCGGACTCCGGCTCGAGGCCGTCGTCCCGCTCGATCCAGCTGAAGTCGAAGTCGTAGTCCGAACCTACACCGGCACGCGGCTGCTGCGAGGGCATGTAGGGGTCCCCTGTGCTGCAACCGAGCAGTATGGTTACGAGGGCGAGAAGTGTGAAGCGATTCATACTCATTCCGTGTTCCTCGACCCGGGTAGGTTAAAGTTCGATAAAGATAGCCGCTCGCGGCAAGTGCATCAAGGCTGGAGCTTGATGAGAAAGGCCTGACCACTCAAATTATGTAAAAAAAGTCGATCTCTGCGCTCGATTTCCTCGTTTCCGAGGGCCGTAACACCTTCGCAGCCGTAAAAGCCGTAGTCGTCGTAGACGATGACGCCACCCACCGGCAGTCTCGGCCAGACCCACTCGGTGACATCCCGTGCCGACTGATATACGTCGACATCCACATGGCAGAGCGCAATCGGACCGTCCGGCACCGCATCGCCCGTTTCCTCCGGGAAGACGCCTTCGAGGACGGTGTAGTTGTCCGTCTCCAGCTCCCCGAGGAGCTCCTCTACGGTTTCGCGGCTGGTATCGGCGTGCTCGCCGCCTTTGTAGTAGTCGTCCTTCGGCCCGGCTTTCACCACGCCACGGAAGGTGTCGGCAAGATAGACATGGCGTTCGTCGTCGAGGCGTGCGGCCGCATCACAGAGGAGCGCCCCCGTTCCGCCACGCCACACCCCGATCTCCAGGAAGTCGCCGGGAATGGAGGTGCACTGCAACGCAGCCTGCCAGAGCAGATAGCAGCGCGCCTCATCGACTTTGGTGTGCTCCTGAACGGCGGTGTAGAGAGGCGCGAAGATTGCATCGGTGTCCCAGGGACGATAGTCCGCCTGCGGGTTAACCGGGCCGTAGCCGGGCGGGTAGCGCTTCTCAGCACTCATCTGAGCGCCCGGAGGAGCTGCCGGAGGAGCGAAGGCGCGCGAGGAACGCCTCGGTTGCGGCGATGGTCGCGGACTTTACCACCTGGCCGGGGAGGCCACGGCCGGCCCAGTCGTTGCCCTCGTCGACGTAGAAGGTTTCCAGTTGCCGCTCGAGGTCTTTGACCGAGAAGTCGTCATCGTGATTCCATCGGTACTCGAGCTGATCAAAGGTCTTCTCGTAGATCTCCTTGAACTTTTCTTCCTGTCGTTCGGCGATGTCCATGCTTTTCTTACTGTATCCCGCTTCGCAGGTGCTCGACGTAGTTCGCGGGCCCGCCCTCGAGGTACCCGCTTCGCAGGGCGATCTCTTCATCCGGTGTAAGCAGATACACCGTCGGAAAGCCCTGCACGCCAAAGCGCTCGGCAAGTTGGCGATTGTAGGCTTCCTGCTCGGCTGACTGCTCGATCTCCCTCGGGAAGTCTATGAGCACCGGGACGAGATTCTCTTCGCTGAATTCCTTGAACGTACGGGTGTCCAGTATCTCCTGCTTGAGGCGTTGGCACCACCCGCACCAGTCGGAGCCCGCGAAGTAAAGGAACACGTACTTATCCTCTTCGGCGGCCTGCTCGGTGGCAGCCTCGAGATCCGTCTCCCACTCGTAGATGTCGCCCCAGGCCGACAGCGCGAGAAGAATGAGAACTGACGCTATTACTATTCGTTTCACGCTGCAAACGTAGCCAATCCGGCTGTCGCGGTCAAGGCGCCACGTGATAGACTCAACGTCGCCCATGAGCGACCACGACCAACGTGACCACCACGGCGACGAGGAGCACCAGCACGCTCAGGAGCGGGCCTACGAAACGACCGCTCTCGAGCGCGCACGCGGGGCGCTGGAGAACGATCCGGACTTCATCGACCTCGTCGACACGAACTTCCACCGTAACGGCCTGCTCTACCCTGCGGGCCCGCTCTCTCATGCCCTCGCCGCCTATCCGCGGCAGCGTCCCTACGCCCCCGACCCGCGCGGCTCCCCGGCGGCACGGGAGGCCATCGCCACGTACTACCGGGAGCGGGGCCTCCACGTGGACCCGGCCCAGATCATCATCACTGCCTCGGCATCGGAGGGCTACAACCTGGTTTTCAATCGCGTGCTCGAGCACGGACAGACCGTCTCCCTCCCCCGCCCGGTATATCCCCTGTTCGAGTTCATCGCGGAGTTCAATCATTTGGACGTCGAGCACTACACCCTGGAGCTCGACCACCGCGCCCAGCCCGATCCCGAGCGTCTGCGAGAGGAGATTTCCGCGGATTCGGGGCTGATCGTCGCGATCTCGCCGAATAATCCGACCGGCACCTGCCTCGAGCCGCAGAGCGTCGAGGCGATCGTCTCGGTTGCGCGGGAACGGAATCTGCCCGTGCTCTTCGATGAGGTCTTCAGCGAGTTCCGATTTCGTGGCGCCGAGGCCGAGGCCCCGGCCGCCGGCGCCGCCGGTGCGACGCCTGAGCCGCCCGCCGCCCACGTGACGCCGGCGGGACTTGCGGACGACATCGTGTGCATCACCCTCAACGGTGTCTCGAAGATGTTTGCCTGCCCCGACC
>JAWLDL010000417.1:0-2780 GCA_041686675.1 Spirochaetia bacterium
GTGGTTTGAGGCTGATCTCGAGAGACTCCAGCTGCAAGCGGTCGAGCTGGACGAGTGGCCCGGCGGCATGACGGCTGGGACGCGCATGCAGGAGGAGTGTCTGGAGTCTGTCGTTGCGTTCAACCTGGATACCCTCTTTCCCGGCGAGGATCTGCTCTTGGCCCGCGTGGGCGGCACGGCCTGGCGCGCCAGCGACATATTGGCCGCGGACCCCTTCGGCTATCTTCGTGTGATGGAGCTCAAGAAGAAGCCCACGTCGCACGGAGACCTGCAGAACCAGGTGATCAGCTACGGCATCAACCGTGCCCGGCGCCCGCCCTGGCAGGAGCAGCTGGCGCAGGCGCTGCCATATCTTCCCGAACACGTCGACCTACGGTTGGAGGGGTTCAAGGTCAATGGGCGGACACGGACTCCCGGCGGCGCCTTCGTCAAGCGGCATGCGCCTGAGATCCTCAATCGGGCCTGGGGTCGGTACGATCGGTTCGACAAGGCTCATCTGTTGGCCGACGCGCTGCGAATCAGTCGCGGGGCCGCGCCGGAACCTCCAGCCTATGAACGTTCGGCCGTCACGGACGTGATCTACCGGATCTACGGCGTGCCGCTCGATGACCTCTCGCTGAGCGACCCAGGGGAGAGCGGGCAGCAGATCGTCGATGAGGCGTGGGGCGGCGCGGTACCCGAAGCCGGCACCGAGTTCACCATTGTCGCTCCGGGTCTCTCTCGCCGGGTGGAGGATGCGATCCCTTTGGAGGAGCGCGGGGCGGACTTCAACTTGGTCGATGCCGACCTGCGGCACACGGCAGGCCCGGATGGCGTCGAGCGGGCCCTGCTCCGCTGGCACCCGGTGCATCGCACGATCCCCACCCGGCACGTGCGGACGGCGACCGCGCTCCGCAACCTTCTCCGAGATTCGCATCCGGAAGGGGGCCTTCTCCAGTACCGCTCGTCGTCCCGGCGTTTCTACTGGAATGACTTCCGCCACATGTTCGTGGGGCTTCAGGAGAACGAGTCCGGCGATCCGATCGCCGGGCCGGGCTTCGACGCGCTGACCGAGGGCCTCGCCGAGTGGAAGCCCCGGTGGCGCGCTGGCATGCGGAAGCTGTGCCAGACACTGCCGGATCAGAACGACGGTATCCGTCGAAGCGGCCGGGACAGATTGGTCGCCCCCTGGGACATCGACAACCTGGGACCGGCAGCCGCGCTGTTTGCTGCGTACTACGATATGCTGGAAGAACAAGGGGTCTTCGATCTGGACAAATACGCGTGGTACAGGCGGCCTGCCCCACGCGAGGCGTGAGGTCCCTATGTGCCAACCGCTGATGCGCCGGTTAAGCGTTCTCAGGGGTGTCAGCGAGTTTGGGGGCGGTGAAGGGAGCAGTGAAGGCCGTTCGGGCGTTCTTCACGGGGAGAATGCCGCCTCATCTGCGTATGCTTGCGACTGTGGCTCGGGAGGATCTCGCGCAGGCGTTTCAGCAATCGGTCGGATGGGTGGTAGCCTATGCAAGGACTCGGCTGAGGTAGCTTTGACACAGGCATGCAATATCGGAGGAGATACATGAAGCTCAAAACCGCTGCCGCAGTGTTTGCTGTTTTTCTTCTCCTCGGACTTATCTCACTCTGGCTCGCTCGACAGGCCGACTCAAGCTATATCCTCACAGCGGTTGCCGTGACTTCGGCGTTTCTGTCGGCTTTGAGCGCGACCGCCGCATGGGCCACCGTCCGAGAAATGAGGCTTGAGAGGCGAGCTCGAGAACGGCCACAAGTGATCCCTAGGTTCGACATAAGAGCCAACTCGACGGTCTACTTTTGCCTGCGGAACCTGGGGAACGGGGTGGCTCGCGAAGTCCGTGTCGACTTCTCCCCGGAACTCGAGGACTACCATGGACAACCGCTGTCTAGTATCCCGATCTTTCAGAACGCTATTGCCGTACTCGAGCCCGGCGACGAGTTCTGCCAGTTCTTTCACACCACCTCCAACGTGCTGAAAGGCGAAGGGCCGCACCAAACGAAGGTAACAGTTCGGTATGAAGGTGCGGGCTCCCGACAGTACACCGAGACTGGGGAGTTTGACCTTGAGCACTACGAAGGTACCACGCTTCCGCCAAAGGGAACTGAGGAACACCTCAAGGACATAAGCGACAATCTAAAGAAACTCGAGAGGAGATTTCGGAACGTTACAAGCCTTCGTGCTCTCCTAGTGGAGACACCCGATCAACGACTGGAGAGACTCAACGAAATGGCTCGGGATGAGCCGTCGAATCCGTCTGCGGTCATTGTTCGTTTTCTTCAAGGCTTGTGGAATAGGATATTGCGAAGATGAGAGATCTCGCGGCAGGATAGCGGAATCGGAACAACCGTAGAGCACGTCTGGCTGCTAAAGAAGACGGAGGCTCCGACCACAGTTGTCGTCTTCGGCAACCAGAAGGACGTACCGGTGCAGTGGCTGGAGCGTTATGGTCACCTCGCTTCCGGCGTCGACTTCTACTTCCTGAGCGACGATGGAGATCTCGACCGACTTACCTCATAGGAGCCATGGCGAGTTGAACGACCTGGATCCACGTTGGACAGCCCCGATCTACACCAACACATCAGGACAGGACTTCCTGGGCCTGAGGGCGGTCCAGGCCAGCCTGATGGAGTATCTGATGCCCGGCATCACGACAATCACGCCGCGTGCCCGCTACTACCCGTTTTACGCCTGGCTGATGGTTGAATACGGTGATTCGCATCCGCCCGGGATGTCGCTGGCTGCTTTCATCAAGCGCAGGGAACAGATCTTC
>JAWLDL010000418.1:0-2780 GCA_041686675.1 Spirochaetia bacterium
CGCGTCGAGCAGTTCCACATCACGCTTGCCGAGTCCACCCGGTCCATGAAGGTGGACACCGCACCTTCGTCGGCGGCGAGGATGAGATCGGTGTGATGGGAGCCGTAGGTGTTGATGTGGGAGATCGCCTCCTCCATGGAGTCCACCACGCGGACGGCAAGGATGTAATCGAGGTACTCCGCGCTCCAGTCATCCTCCCCGGCCGCTGCGATGTCGGGCAGAATCCCGCGCGTTCGCGCGCAGCCGCGGAGCTCCACGCCCTTCTCCCGCATGGCTTCGGCCATGGGCGGCAGGAAGGCAGCCGCGGCATCTGCGTGAACGAGGAGCGTCTCTATTGCGTTACAGACGGCAACGTACTGGGTCTTCGAATCCACCGCGACCTCGACCGCCTGTGCAACGTCGGCATCGGGATGGAGGTAGGCATGACAGACCCCGTCGGCGTGGCCGAGCACCGGGATCGTCGTATGCGACATGATGTGCCTGACGAACTCGTTCGAGCCCCGCGGCACGATGAGGTCGATGTACTCCGAGAGATCGAGCATGGCCGTCACGTCCTCGCGGGTTTCGAGCAGGTGAATCCACGCGGCATCGAGCCCGGCGTGCTGCGTGGCCTCGCCGATGACCCGCGCGAGCACCCGGTTGGTCTCCAGCGCCTCCCGCCCGCCTTTGAGAAGCACAGCATTCCCGCTCTTGAGGCAGAGGCCGGCCATCTGCACCAGCGCATCCGGGCGCGACTCGAAGATCATCCCGATGACGCCGAGGGGGTAGGACTTCTGGTAGAGCTCGAGCCCCTCATCGAGCTCCCGGGCCGAGAGCGTACGGCCGACCGGATCAGGCAGGCGGGCGATGTCCTCGAGACCGCGCACGACCTGTGCGAGCTTCTTCTCGCCGAAGGCCAGCCGCTTCACCAGGGGCGCGGCAACCCCCTCGGCCTCCGCCCGCTCGAGGTCGCGGGCGTTCGCCTCGCCGATCTCGCCGGCTGCCGCCTCGAGGGCGCGCGCCACCGCGTCGAGATAGCGATTCTTCGAATCGGTATCGAGCGCCGAGAGCATCGATGCCGCCTCGCGGGCGCTCCTCGCCTTCTCACGAAGGGGGATGGTGTCGGTTGCGTGTACTGCCATGGCGGGTACGAACATATCGCGAAGCACGACGGCTGGGCAAGCTCAGCCACCGGGGTTGAATCGCCCCCGGGCGGTAACTATCATGTCGCTAAGGAGCAAAACTGATGAGCGCACAAGCTGACGTCGGGCTTATAGGCCTTGCCGTAATGGGGCAGAACCTCGTACTCAATATGAACGATCGCGGGTATACCGTAGCCGTCTACAATCGAACCACGTCCAAAGTCGACGCCGTCCTCAAGGATGCCGCCGCGGGCCGCGATACCATCATCGGCACGCACAGCGTCGAGGACTTCGTCTCGAGCCTCAAGCGCCCGCGCCGGATCATCCTCATGGTCAAAGCCGGCGATGTGGTCGACAAGTTCATCGACACGCTCCTCCCTCACCTGGAGAAGGGGGATATCGTCATGGACGGCGGCAACTCCCACTTCCCCGACACGAACCGGCGGACGAAGAGCCTCGACGAGAAGGGCATCCTCTTCATGGGAAGCGGCATCTCCGGCGGCGAGGAAGGCGCGCGCCACGGCCCCTCCATCATGCCGGGCGGTCATCCCGATGCCTGGCCGCAGATGAAGGAGATCCTGCAGTCCATCGCCGCACGCACCCCCGACGGAGACCCCTGCTGTGACTGGGTCGGGGCAAACGGCGCCGGGCACTATGTGAAGATGGTGCATAACGGCATCGAGTACGGCGACATGGAGCTCATCGCCGAGGCCTATCAGCTGATGAAGGTCGGACTCGGGATGACGGCCGACGAGATGCACGAGGTGTTCGCCAAGTGGAACGAGACCGAGCTCGACAGCTTCCTCATCGAGATCACGCGCGACATCCTGGCCTATCGGGATGAAGACGGAGAACCGCTCGTCGAAAAGATCCTCGACGCGGCCGGGCAGAAGGGAACCGGCAAGTGGACCGGCATCGACGCCCTGCAGCTCGGCGTGCCGGTGACCCTCATCGTAGAGGCCGTCTTCGCCCGCGCCCTCTCGGCAAGAAAAGAGGACCGCGTCGCGGCAGCGAACGTCCTCAAAGGCCCCGAACCGAAGTTCGATGGCGATCGCACTGCCTTCGTCGAGGACATCCGGCGGGCGCTTCTCGCCTCCAAGATCATCTCCTACACCCAGGGCTTCATGCAGATGCAGGAGGCCTCATCGGAATACGACTGGAGCATCAACTACGGCTCCGTAGCCGACATGTGGCGCGGCGGCTGCATCATCCGAAGCGCCTTCCTCGGCGATATCAAGAAGGCATTCGACAAGAACGCGGATCTCAACAGCCTGCTCCTCGACGACTTCTTCAGGAAGCTCATCGATGAGGGCCAGGCCGCCTGGCGTCGCGTCGTCTCCCAGGCGGCAATGATGGGCATTCCCACGCCGGCGTTCTCCACGGCACTGGCCTTCTACGACGGCTACCGCAGCGAGCGCCTGCCCGCCAACATGATCCAGGCACAGCGCGACTACTTCGGCGCCCACACCTACGAACGCGTCGACAGGCCCCGGGGCGAGTTCTTTCACACGAACTGGACCGGCACCGGAGGCAACGTCAGCTCGAGCACCTACAACGCGTAGAGGTCTCGGCACGTCCCCACCGCCGGCGCTCCCCGGCGGCTCCGTCCGGGACAGGGAAACGACATGACGGCTCCTGCCTCGGTGCATGCCCGTCCTG
>JAWLDL010000419.1:0-2778 GCA_041686675.1 Spirochaetia bacterium
AGCTCAGGCCGACAATGACGAATCCGACCCCGGTCACGACGACCGCGCCCAGCTCGAACCCGCGCCCGCGAAGGCCCTCGCGGAGGGCCTCCATCTGCTCTTCCCGCGGTCGTATCATGCCCGCGCGGCCGGTAAGCGCAGAGCCGGCGAGTGTGCGGCCGCAAACGCCATCACACCTCGTCGAACCAGTGGTCGTCGATGCTGCCGGCACCGAAGAAGTTTATGCTGCTCACCGTCTCGGAGACCGGCTCGGGCATATCGGGAATCTCCAGGTCGTGCCCCGGGCATCCCAGGCGCGCGCAGACGTAGATCTTGTTGCGCCCGCCAGGCAGATTGATCTGTATTGACTGATTCGACGTACAACCCTCGATGTCACAGGCGCGTTCAACCATCAGACTCGTGTCGGTGTGCGGCACCTTTGCCGTAACCAGGGAGTCCTTCGCAGCGGCGTCGACCAGAAAGCTGTAGAGCTTCGCGTGGCTGCCCCAGTAGGAATCCACGAAGAACATGCCCTCGGAGTTTCCGACGGTGACCTGGAGTTCGATGGCCCGCTCACCGTGGATGCGCACGTTCTCGGACATCAGGCTCTCGCCGTTCGGGCCGTAGACCTCATCCACGACCAGAAATTGCTTGCCATGTCTGGTGACCAGTTTCATGCCATCCGGCAGCCGCTGGATGAACTCAACGGGGATCTGTTTGTGCTTCAGTTGCATCTGTATGCCTCCTTGCCGTCTGCCGGGCGCGGGGTCAGGACCCCCGGCCGGCAAGCATTCGATCGATCATGAACAGGCCGTTCGGCGCATCGCCGACGCGCTTGAGCTGCTGCACGATCTCGTCGACCGACGACTCCTCCTCGACCTGCTCTTCAATGAACCAGTGCAGGAAGACCTTGGTCGCGTTGTCTTTCTCCGCGTCGGCAAGCTCCCAGTGCTCGTCCATCTCCCGCGATACGCGGCACTCGTGCTCGTAGGCGGCTTCGAAGGCTGCCAGGGGAGAATCCCACTCGACCGGCGGAGCGGAGAGCTCGGAGACGACGACACGACCCCCACGCTCCTTGATATGCGCGTAGAAGCGCAGCGCGTGGCCGTTCTCCTCCTCGGCCTGCTTCTCCATCCATGCTGTCGCACCGGGCATATTCAGTGCATCAAAATATCCGGCCATCGCGTAGTAGAGCCGGGCGTTAAAGAACTCGCGGTTCATCTGCAGGTTCAACGCATCCTCGATCTTCTTGCTTATCATCGCTTCCTCTCCTTGACTGGCTTATGAGCCACGCTACCATACTGCACCGTCTTGAACAACGCACTTTAGCCGGTATCGGTGTCGGTGGCCCGTCCCCGGCGCGCCACCCGCTTTTTCAGAAGGTCGAACGCCGCGAAGGTCGTCCGTGGATATGCGTGAAATCGCTCCCGATGACGTCCGGGCAGCCGCGGCACGAGCTGCAGCGGCGCGAGGGGAAGCTGCACGATGCTCTGGAGGGCGCTGCTCGCCCCCAGCAACACGACCGACACCATGATCGCGCCGATGGTGGTGCGAGCAGTACTCATAGGCCTCCGCCGGGTATTGCTATCTCAGCTCGCGCCGAACCAGTTGGCCGCTTCGGTCGCGTGATTCTGGAAGATGTGCTTGGTCTCAGTGTACTCCTCGAGCCCGGGGCTTCCAAGCTCCCGGCCGATGCCGGACTGCTTGTATCCGCCCCAGGGGGCCTGCGCGAAGTAGATGTTGAAATCGTTTATCCACACCGTGCCCATCCGAAGCGCTGCCGCCACGCGCTCGGCGCGGTTCTGATCCTGCGTCCACACCGCGCCGGAAAGCCCGTAGGTGGTGTCGTTGGCGAGACGGACTGCCTCCTCCTCGGTCTCGAAGCTCTCGACGGTAAGAACCGGCCCGAATACTTCCTCCTGCACGATGCGCATCTCGGTTGTACATCCGGTGAAAATCGTCGGCAGATAGAAAAAGCCTTTGTCGAGCTCGGGAACGTCGGGACGCGCTCCGCCGAGAACGAGCTTCGCACCCTCGCCCGTGCCGATCTCAACGTAGCGTTCCACCTTGGCTCGGTGCGCCTCCGAGATGAGGGGACCCATTTCGGTCGCCGGGTCGAAGGCGTCGCCGAGCCGTATGCGCTTCGCCCGCTCGACGACCGCATCAACGAGCCTGTCGTGCATGCTGCGCTCCACGAGAAGCCGTGAGCCCGCCGAACACACCTGCCCGGCGTGGAAGAAAATGCCGTTGAGCACGTAGTCGACGGCAAGCTCGAAGTCGGTGTCGGCGAAGATGATGTTCGGGTTCTTCCCCCCGAGCTCGAACGCAATGCGCTTCACGTTTCCGGTGGCGGCGGTCATGATCTTTCGTCCCGTCTCGATGCCGCCGGTGAAACTTATCAGGTCCACGTCGTGGTGTACTGCAAGCTCATTCCCGACCGTGGGCCCGGGGCCGAGCACGAGGTTGACCACGCCGGCGGGAAGGCCCGCCTCTTCGGCAAGCTCCGTCACCTTGATGGTGGTAAGCGGCGTGTCCTCGCTCGGCTTCATGACGATGGTGCAGCCTGCGGCGAGGGCCGGCGCCATCTTCCAGGAGGCCTGCAGAAGGGGGTAGTTCCAGGGCGAGATCTGACCGCACACACCGACCGGCTCTCTGACGACGCGCGACGTGGTGTTGGGGATCGGCGAGGCGATGATCTCTCCGGCGTCCTTGTCGGCGAGCCCTGCGTAGTAGCGGAAGATGCCGGCGATGTCGGCCATGTCCCACCGGCTCTCCTCCATGGTCTTTGCCGTATCCCAG
>JAWLDL010000420.1:0-2777 GCA_041686675.1 Spirochaetia bacterium
CGCAGCAAGGGGGTTCTGTCAAACGTAGCCGCCGATTGCTCCCGCTGGCATAGGCTGGATGTACTAAATTGGCACGCTCTGTTGGCTAATCGTGCTGCCGGTTACCCGGCGCAGCGTGTATTCCTGTGTCGCCTTCGTTTTACAGATGGCGGAACTCAGCTTACCATATTGACAGATGAGAGGAGTAAGAGCATTGACTGCGAGTGTCTCGGGCCGTTCCGGACCGGAGCAGCCGGCTCTCGTGGAGATGCGCGTGGCCACCGTCACCTACAGTCGCGTCGTCGCTCTGCGACAGGCAGACTTCGCCGTGAGCCCCGGCGAGGTCGTCGGGCTTCTCGGAAACAGCGGCGCGGGAAAGTCCACCCTGGTCAAGGCGCTGGTTGGGCTGCAGGCGATGAGCAGCGGCGAGGTACTGGTCGAGGGCAGGGCCGGCGGGTTCCGCTCTCCCCAGGAAGCGCGGCAGTTCGGCATAGAGGTGGCATACCAGGACCTTGCCCTCATCGAGCACCTCAGCATCGCCCGCAATTTCTTTCTCGGTGCGGAACCGCAGCGCGGTGCCGGGCCGGTTCGCAGGCTCGATCACAGGCAGATGATCAGATCCACTGAAGCGGCGCTGGCCGATTTCGGAGTCGAGATGCCCTCTCCACGACAGATGGTATCCCGTCTGTCGGGAGGCCAGCGCCAGATGCTCGCGATCGCCCGCGCGATGTACTTTGCCCGAAGGCTCGTCATCCTGGACGAGCCGACAGCGGCGCTTTCCGACGAACAGGTCGAGCAGGTCCTCGCCCAGATTGCGCATGCACGGGCACGTGGAATCGCGGTCGTGTTCGTAACGCACAAGGCCTACGAGGTATTCAACGTCGCCGATCGGTTCGTGGTTCTCGATCGCGGGCGCACTCTCATCTCCGCATCCCGCGGGCAGACCTCGCTGAACGAGCTGGAGAAGCTACTCATCTCCACGCGCTTCACGATCGTGCAGGAGATGGCCGCCGCGGTTGCGCATCAGCTGCGGAATCCCCTCGGAATCATTCGGGTCTCCGCGGAGATGTTGCGTGACGAGTTTCAGGTGACGGAGGAGCGCGCAGGATACTACCGTCTGCTGGACATGATCATGGACGAGGTTGTGACCGTCGAGTTCCTTATCACCAATTATCTCGACTTTGCGCGCCGCCACGAACCGCGGCCCTCGGAGGTATCCATGGACGACCTGATCTCCGACGTGAAATCCCAGCTCCCTCGCGAGAGTTTCGATCCGTCCCGGCTGCATGTGGAGCTCCCGCCGCAACCGCTTTCGGTCTTCGTGGATCGCGAGTTGATGCAGCAGGTGATGGTCAACCTTCTGGTAAATGCCGCCGAGGCGTCCGAGGACGATCAACCGGTAAGCCTCAGCGTAGCCACGGTGGACGACGCGGTCACGCTTACAGTTCGGGACCAGGGCAGCGGAATGGATGAGCACACGTGCAAGATGATCTTCAATCCCTTTTTCACGACCAAGTCCCGGGGCACCGGGCTTGGTCTGTCCATCGTACACCGCATCGTGGAGGCACACGGAGGTTCGATCGAGGTGAACTCGGCGCCGGGATGCGGTACGAGCTTCGTGATCAACTTACCAGCGGAGGGGAGATGAAACAGCTTCTCATAGTTGACGACGAGCGGAATATGCGGGACCTGTTGCGCATCCTCTTCGAAAAGGACGGCTTCGGGGTGCTCACGGCAAGCACCGGCAAGGAGGCGATTCGGATCATCGATGAGCACCGCAACCTCGACCTGATCGTCTCCGATGTCCGGCTCCCCGACATGGACGGCGTCGGGATCCTCCGGTGCGCCCGCGCGTGCCCCGAACCGGTCCCCGTGGTGTTCATTACGGCCTACGGCACCATCGAGCTGGCGGTACAGGCGATGAAACAGGGCGCGGCGGACTTCCTTGCCAAGCCCTTCAAGAAAGAGTTCATCCGGCACGTTGTCAAGCGCGTCCTTCATGAGACCGACGATCAGCGCCGCGCCGCCGCGGCCGCCGAGGAGGGATGGGCACCGGTCGCGGAGAGCCCGGCCATGCGCGCGCTCATGGGCAAAGTGCGGGTCATCGGTGAGGCCTCGAGCGCCGTGCTGCTGGTAGGCGAGAGCGGGGTGGGCAAGGAAGTGGTTGCACGCGCCCTGCACGCCGCGGGCCCCCCGGACCGGCCCTTTCTGACCATCAGCTGCCCGGCCGTGCCCGCCACGCTCATCGAAAGCGAGCTTTTCGGCTACGGAAAGGGGGCCTTCACCGGTGCGGCTCAGGCCTACTCCGGCAAACTGCGGCAGGCCGACGGCGGTACGCTGCTTCTCGATGAGATCGGCGACCTGCCCCTGGAGCTCCAGCCGAAGCTGCTGCGGTTTCTCGAGGAGCAGTCGTTTCAGCCGCTCGGCGAGAACCGCGAAGTGCACGTTCACACGCGACTCGTGAGCGCCACTAACCGGGACCTTGAGAGCCTGGTGCGTGAGGGGAAGTTCCGGGAGGATCTCTACTATCGGATAAACACCATCACCCTGGAGATTCCGCCGCTGCGGGAGCGCTTCGAAGACATCCTGCCTCTGGCCGGGCAATTCCTCAAACGACTGGCCGCACGCCACGGGCGGGAGACGAAGACGCTTTCCCCGGCGGTGGAGCGCGCCCTGCTTCGCCACGACTGGCCGGGAAACGCACGCGAGCTTCGTAACGTCATGGAGCACGCCTTCGTGTTTGCCGCGGGAAACACCGTCGAGATCACCGACCTTCCGCCGAAGCTCCAGAACGTGGG
>JAWLDL010000421.1:0-2771 GCA_041686675.1 Spirochaetia bacterium
TCCGATGCCCATGGACACCGCGATGGGCGTCGCCATCCGGATAACGGTGTTCACCCCCTCGATGTAGAAGAAGTAGGCGGCCAGAAACACGAAGATATTCCGGTACCGGCTCATATCGCGGAAGGTGTCACGCAACCGGTGGAAGCTGTCACGAACCGGCGTGGCCGACGGCTCGATGGCGTAGTGCTGCTTCACGTTCCGCAGGATGGGGATCGAGAACAGCGCCCACCAGACCGCAGTCATGAGGAACGAGAGGCGGTAGACCGCCACCTGTGATTCGAAACCGAGCGCCTCGTAGTTGAGGATCATCGCGATCGTTATCACGAAGGGAATGGTGCTGCCGCCGATATACCCGAACCCGAATCCGGCCGCCGATACGCGGTCCATGCGCTCGTTGGTTGTTACATCCACGAGAAACGCATCGTAGAACAGGTTTGCACCTGCGAACCCGACCACCGAGAGCGCATAGATGAAGATCGCGAAGAGCCATTGACCCTCGCCGATGAAAAACAGTGCAACGGTCGTGCCCACACCGACGGTGAGAAAGAAGGAGAAGAACTTCTTCTTCCGGCTGCGGTAGTCGGCGATGGTACCGAGAATCGGGGCGAGGATGGCAACGAACAGACTGGCGGCGCTGTTCCCGTACGCCCAGGTCGACAGGTAGATCGCCTCGCTTGCCACCGTCTGATAGAAGAGGGGAAAGATCGCAGTTGTAATGATGATGGTGTAGGCCGAGTTGGCCCAGTCGTAGAGGATCCAGCTGCGCTCTTCCCGCGTCGGTTTCAGGTACATGACCGCTCCTTGCGCCGACTCTCCGGAGCTCGGATGCCTCCGTGCGGACGCCGCTGCGAGGCTACCCTATTCCCGGTGTGCAGGTACAGTAGACAGGACCTCAACCACGCAGTTATCTTAACGCCGACATGGACGCCCTCGCCCGACTCGAAGCCTCCGGCATCAGATATTACCTTGCCTCGTTTTCGGCGCTCGACCGCTACTTCGGTCACACCCGCGGAGACAACCTCTACGTGGCCGTGGACGGCACGCTGATAGACCTCGCGAAAAGCCTGGGAGAGCTCGAGTACCCGGGCCTCGAGGACTGGGATGCCGCGAGCCCGTGGGGAGAGGGGCTGGTCTACTACAGGTGCCTGCAGGACGAGCACCCGCGACGGCGGCTCAGCTTCGAGATCATGGACTTCCTCTACGATCCGGCGGCCGACACATTCTTCGATCCGAACGATGCCTATCGCGAGCTCCGCAGCAGCGCCGTACCGAGCAGCGTGGCCGGACGACCCTCCCTCGATGTCGTGCTGGACGCCGCGGTGCTCAGCTCGCGCTACGGGTACGCAATCGGCACGGCCGACCTCCCGGAGCTCGGACACCTCGACACCGTTCCGGAAGCCGTGCAGCGACAACTGCTCGTCGATCTGCTGGGCTCGCAGAGTCCGACGAGGGGACTGCAGCTCCTCTACGATACGGGCTTCGTGCAGCAGATCTGGCCCGAGCTTGCCCCGATGAACGCTACCTTCCACTCCAAGGAGCATCATCCGGAGGGCAACGTCTGGGAGCACTCGATCGAAACCCTGCGCTACCGCAAGACCCCCGACCTGCTCCTGAGTCTCGGTCTGCTCTTTCACGACAGCGGAAAGCCGCTGGCAACCCGCACGCGGGATCGTGTTTTCGACGGCCACGCGGAGATCGGCGCGGATCTGGCACGACGCTTTCTCCGTCGACTGGGCTTCTCGTCGCAGCTGGTCTCCGATGTCGCGTGGCTCGTCGACAATCATATGTTTCCCGGTGCCCTGCACCGCCTTCCGCCCCATCGCACCGACAGGCTCATGCGCTCACGCCTCTTCCCCGTCCTGTTGGAGCTCTACCGCTGTGACCTCAGCTCCACCTTTCGCGGCCCCGACGGCTACTACCGCGCCTGTCGCATCTATCGCTCATTCCTGAAGAACGTTTCCAACCCCTTTCGGGACGCCGCCGGCAAGAAACTCGTCAAACTCTACGTGGAATAGTCCGCGAACGGTGTCCGCGCACGGCTGCGGCGTCCGGCCCCGGCGGCGACGCGTGGCGGCAGCCGGCCGGGCCGGGCCGCCCGGCTGCCGGCCGGCCAGTTCTTTCTTGACAGTAGCGGCATCTTGTCATATAGTCATCATATGACCAGATCAAGTGATGTTAACGGCCGGGCGGGTCGCTCGCGCCGGGAACTGAAGCGGGTTCGCCGGGTCTATTACCTGATTACCGGCCTATACTGGATCGCCACGGCCCTCCCCATGCCGATCCTCGTCCTCCTCCAGCGGCAGCGGGGGATGGATCTTTTTCAGGTCGGGATCCTGACTGCGGTGTACTCCATAACCATCGTTGCACTGGAGGTGCCCACCGGCGGACTCGCGGACGCCTGGGGACGACGGCGTGTCTCGGTGCTCGCCTACCTCGTGATGGCCGGATCGATGCTCATGCTCGCCACCGCCGGCAGCTTCATTCTCCTTGCAGCGACCTTCGTCCTCTACGGAACCGGCCGGGCCCTTATCTCCGGCGCCCTCGAGGCCTGGTTCGTAGACGAGGTCCTGCGCCTCGCCCCGGAGGAGGAACTGCAGCGCTCGCTCGCCCACGCGAACACTGTGGGCCTGTTCGCTCTGAGTGCGGCGAGCCTGCTCGGCGGCTGGCTTCCGGAACTCTGTGCCGGGGTGAGGCTTCCCGGAGGAGTCTCGGCGCTCGCTCTGCCGCCTGCGGCGGCGGCGGGAGTGCTGCTGCTCACAGGCTTCCTGACC
>JAWLDL010000422.1:0-2769 GCA_041686675.1 Spirochaetia bacterium
GTAACTCCGCTTCACCATCAGGAGCTACTCCGGGGCCGGCCGACGGCCGGCCCCGCATCGTGGACACTGAGGATCATACATGGATCGACGAATGCTTCGTGAAGTCAGGACCGACGTCTTCTTCATCGCCCCGGGCTTCATCTTCTTCGCCGGTATCGTTCTCATCTCTTTCGTGCTGGGGATCTACTACTCCTTCACGGAATGGAACGGTGTCGACGCGGAAGCGGTGTGGATCGGGCTGGACAACTACCGCGAGATCTTTGCCGGCGACAAGCAGGCCGGTGTGTCGGCCTGGTTCACCGCAAGGTTCACCGCCGTATCGGTGGTATTCGCCAACCTTCTGGCCTTCGCCCTGGCGCTTGCGCTCACCCGGGCACTGAAGAGCGCGAACTTCATGCGGACCGTCATCTTCCTTCCGAACATCATCGGGGGAATCATTCTGGGATTCATCTGGCGCTTCATCTTCGTCAACAGCTTCGCCACCCTGGGAGATCTCACGGGTCTGGGCTTCTTCGAGGCCCCATGGCTGGGAACCGCCGAAACCGGGTTCTGGGGCTCGGTGATCGTGTTCCTCTGGCAGCGAACCGGCTACCTCATGGTCATCTACGTCGCCGCCCTGGTCGGCATAAACGAGGATCTCCTGGAGGCCGCGCGAATAGACGGCGCAACCGGTACCCAGATGCTGTTCCGGGTGATCATCCCGCTGGTCATTCCTGCGGTTACGATTTCCATCTTCCTCGCCCTGTCATGGACGACGAAGATGTTCGACGTGATCTATGCGCTCACCCAGGGCGGTCCCTTCGGGTCCACCGAGACCTTCGCCATGAACATCTACTACGAGGCCTTCTCCTCGAATAACTACGGTCTCGGATCGGCCAAGGCAATCCTCTTCTTCCTGGTGGTCGGTGTGATATCGACCGGCCAGGTACTCATCACCAAGCGCTGGGAGGTGGAGAGTTGAGTCGCGAGCAGTACTTTCCCCGTCTGTTTATTGTGGAGATCGTGGTCCTCGCCGTGGCGCTGATCTTTCTCGCTCCCTTCTACTTCGTATTCGCGAACTCCGTGAAGCCCTTCGGCGCGATCGTCGCGAACGCCGCGTCCTTTCCGCAGACGTTTCACGTTCAGAACTTCATACAGGCATGGCAGGACGTACGCTTTCCGGTGGTGCTGATGAACTCGGTCATCGTGTCGACCTTCAGCATCGGCGGTATGGTCATGCTCGGCGCCATGGCCGCCTGGCGAATGGTGCGCCGCCCTCACCTTGCAAGCCGGGTCATCTTCATCCTCTTCGTCGCGGCGATGGTCATCCCGTTTCAGTCGGTGATGATACCCATGGTCAAGGTTGCCAAGGAGCTCGGCATCATCAACTCGCGCCCCGGGGTCATCATCATATACTTCGGGTTCGGGATGCCGCTGACGGTGTTTCTCCTCCACGGCTTCGTCAAAGGCGTGCCCCGGGAGCTCGAAGAGTCGGCATACATCGACGGCTGCACGACCTGGCAGAGCTTCTTCCACGTCGTGCTTCCGATGATGCGCGTGATGATCGTCACGGTGATCATCCTGCAGGCACTGTGGATCTGGAACGACTTCCTGTTGCCGGCCCTCGTTCTGTTCAGCCGGGACCTCCACACGATACCCCTCGGCATCTTCCGCTTCTTCGGGCAGCACATGGACCGCTGGGACCTCGCTCTTGCAACGCTCAGCATGGGTATGCTCCCGGTGATCGTGCTGTTTCTGTTTCTGCAGAAGTACATCATCCGCGGGGTGGCCGCGGGGTCGGTGAAGGGATAGAGAGAATCACCTGAGGTATACAGAACCGTGTTGGTAGGAGCGCGGACAAGTCGAATCAGGGCGGTACTTTGGCCGAGATGCGCGGTGCACGAAAGCATCCGAACGCGTTAGGCGTGCCGATCCCCCTCCAGTGCAAAGAGTAATGCGGGGAGCACCAACACGCTTCTCGATACCTCAGATGCGCCGGCGGTCTGAGGGCCGAGACGTGGAGGTCGGGGCCACGCCCCTTCGTTCGTTTGACACATGAACTAACAACCCTCTACAATGATACCCGGGCAAAGCGGCCATGCGTGCAACCGATATTCGATCCGCGAACCAGCTCAATCTCATCAGATACATCCGCCGCCATGCGCCGGTTTCCCAGACCACCCTCGCTGACGCCAGTAACCTCCGTCCCTCGACGGTGTCGACTCTGATGCGGCCGCTCAAGGCAGCTCGCATGGTGGAGGTCGTCGGCCGTGGACGTTCGGGCACGGTCGGGGGCAAACGCCCGGAGCTCATCGCCCTGAACGGGTCCCATGCGATCTTCGCGGGAGTCTACGTCCGCGAGCAGGAGTTCGACCTTTACGTGATGGACTACGACGGACGGCAGACATACCGGGAGACCGTTCCCGTGCCCTCTCCGAACGACGAAAGCGTGGTAGAGCTGATCGCCGAGCGGGTGCTCGCGCTCGCCTCGGACGAGCATCATTTCGCCGGCACAGGCGTCTCCGTCTCCTCGGTTGTTCCGCCGCGCGGTGGTATCGAGGCCTCGGCAGGCTTCTCGTGGTCCCTCCCGGACTTCCACAGTCGCATAACGGCACGCATCGGCACCGACGCCCCACTTATCGTGGAGAACAACGCGAACTGTGCCGCGGTATATGCCGAGCAACTCCTCGAGAAAAGATACGCGAGCCTGCTGGCCGTCTTTGCCGATCCGCGGGCGGAGACCGTGGGCGCCGGCATTCTCATCGACGGCCGCCTCTATCGCGGCGCACA
>JAWLDL010000423.1:0-2762 GCA_041686675.1 Spirochaetia bacterium
GCGGGGGACCGGTCGCGGTCGCCAGAGGGAGAGGCGACCGCATTGTGAAGATCATCGTAAAGTCTATGCCGCGGCGGACGTAACCACCTGGTCCTCTTTGAATCCCTGCTCCTGACTCAGCTGGGTGGACACTGCGTTGAGCATGACACCGTAGATGATCTTGGATGAAATGTCCGCGACGGTGTAGGTCAGCTGCTGTGCGACGATGGTAAACCCGTAGCCCGCGATGCCCCATTCCAGCAACAGCGGCATGAGATAGGCGCCCGGGTAGAGGAACCATGCGACAAAGAAGAGCGGGAGAATGTACCCGAACAGCTTCTGCGCGCCGGAGCCCTGCATATTGGCCTTGCCTTCCCGGATCACGCGGGTTATGAGGACGAGTACCCAGATGAAGAAGATGGTGGAAATGGTACCCCAGATCAGCCACGCGCCGAGACCCTCGTTGAGGCGACCCGGCTCGTAGAACTGGCCGATGTAGCCGGTGACAATCATAAGCGACCCGGCAGCGCTGAATCGAAACATGTATCGTCTGCGCGCGACGCCGGCAATACCGGCAACAAACAGTATCTGTATGAGGAGCATCGGGACATCGATGAGCCAGTTGAGGTACCGATAGCCGTTTGTGAAGAGCTCTGCGCCCTCTCGCAGCGCGTATGCCGAGCCGGTGAAGGTATACGCATTGCTCCAGCTGTTCTGCTGCGCGAACAGAAGCAGCAGGGCGGAGACCATGACAACAACGGACAACACAGACGACATGCGGTACTTCGGCATGTTCGAGTTCTTGGTGAGCACGAAGTACAACAGCGAGGCGCCCATCGCCGCGTACCCGAGCGTGAGGACGTGGTTTACCACTTCGAACGCCTCGATAGAAATGGTGAACATCTCCGTATTCATCGTTACACCTCCGTGAGAGTAAACTGTGGCAGGTTCGCTCATCCGCCTCCCCGCCGCCGAAAATCATACTAATGCGTATCGTGCTTGTCAACTTAATGTACAGGTGAACAGTTGCAAATGCTGTACGAAGGCTATCCGAGCACCGCCTTTTTTCGGCACGGCCCTGTACAGTGTTGTAACAAAAGGCCGGATTTACTATATTCGGCTCGGAAATATGGACTATCCGATTCAGGTTGCAGCGAAACGTACAGGGCTCACAGTTTCCACCCTCCGTGCCTGGGAGCGCCGCTACGAGGGTGTGGACCCCGACCGCGACGAGGCCGGCCGACGTCGGTACTCCGAGGAGCTCGTTGAGAAGCTCTCCCTGCTCTCGTCGCTCGTTGAGAGGGGATATCGCATCGGCGAGATCGCGCCGCTGTCTCTCGGCGATCTTCGGAAGCTCTACGCCCGCAGCGGGGTTACACGCGCGGAGACATCTTCCACGGACGACTCATCCGCTGATGCGGCCACACCCTTCCATATGGCATCCTCCTACATCGCGGAGGCAATCGAGGCGGTGAAGGCGCTCGACGATGTCGCCCTGCACCGGGCACTCGAAGAGGCGATGCTTGTCTTCGGTCGCCTCGATATCGTGGATGAGTTCGTGTTCCCCCTGCTCCATCAGGCAGAGGACATGGTTACGTCGGGAGATCTCAAACGGGTGCAGGCGAGTATGCTGCGAACCAGCATGAGGTCGGCGCTTGCCTCCCTCTATACGCCGTCGGAGGATGATATCGCGCGGCCGAAGGTGGTTGTCGGAGCCCCGATTTCCCAGCATGGCGATATCGGTCTGGTTGCCTCCGCCATCCATTGTTACGCGGCAGGATGGCACCCGCTCGTACTGGGAAGTGGACTGCCGGCCGAGGAGATCGTTGATGCCGCCTCCCGCGTCGGAGCAGCCGCGGTGATCCTCTCGGTCGTGAGCTCGCGTTACGACCTTGCCGCGTGGGAAGAGCTGACCCGTGCACGTCGCGCCGTCGGGAGCGACATTCCCATCTATTTCGGCGGACGGATGCCGGCTCGTCTCATCGACGATCTCACCGAGGTCGGATTGCAGTACATCGGGGACATGACGGAACTCAGGTCCACGCTTGCCGCCCACTCCCGCTGATGCTATGATCGCGATGCATGCGGGTGAAGACACGGCTGAAGAACATGGTGATTCGTGGTCTCACGCAGTCAATGGACGTGAAGACGATGACTCATGTGGCGCGGCGACTCATCGACAATTACGACGTCCATGACCGCTCGGGCTTCCCTCGCAGTGTGCCCATCCCCAACCAGGAAGCGGCTCGGCAGATCGTGGAAGACATGATCGAGCAGCAGCAGTTCCTCGCATTCATCAGCCTCCTCATCGACGTCAACCGGACCGGGTTCGTCGGTCGAAAGTACCGCATCCCGCGGATGAAGGATATCCTTTTCGAGGTCATGGAGGCCGGCTACAGTTTCGACTCCGAGCAGCGGGTGTTTGTCGAGAACGCGGGGCAACGCCGCACGCGTGACTGGGGTGTGCTGCTCGGCGGCAAGAGCTACACCCTCGCATTCCTCGTGCTGGACATCGTCAAAAACTCCGATCTGGTGCGAACCTACGATCAGGAGACGGTATCACGGCTGTACCGCGATGTGCGCAAGCTCATGCAGCGGGTGGTCGAAAAGCGTGACGGCCGGCTGTGGCTCTGGGAGGGCGATGGTGGACTCGCCGCGTTCTACATGGGAGATGTCAACATCGCCGCCGTTCACAGCGGGATGGAGATCCTCCACGAGCTGTTTCTCTACAATCATCTCTGGAGCTCCCTCGAGGAGCACGTTGCGGTGCGCCTGTCTGTGCA
>JAWLDL010000424.1:0-2750 GCA_041686675.1 Spirochaetia bacterium
TGCTGCTTCGAGGTGTTCTTGAAGCCGCGATCTTCGAGATAGCGGTTGAACCGCGCCTGATATATGGCCGTCAGCGGTGCGATACCCATGGAGACCGTGGGGAACTGCCAGTACTCCGGCATTGAGCGCGGATGGGGATACGAGGGGATGCCGCCGCTCGGCCTGAGCTCCTGACGGAAGTTCTCGATGTCCCGCTGGCTGAGGCGCCCCTCAACGAAGGATCGTGCATACATTCCCGGAGACGCGTGCCCCTGAAAATAGACGATGTCGGCGCCGCCCTCGGCGTTCTCGCCTTTGAAGAAGTGATTGAAGCCGACCTCGTAGAGTGTTGCAGCCGATGCGAATGTCGAGATATGGCCGCCGATGCCGCTCGAGCCGCGGTTTGCTCGCACGACCATAGCCATGGCATTCCATCGGATGATACTCTTGATCCGGCGCTCGATCTCGCGGCTGCCGGGATAGGGCGTTTCCTGCTCCGGCGGAATGGTATTGATGTACGGTGTTGTGCCGGGGCAGGTAAAGGTGATTCCCGCCTCCTGCGCCCGGATTTGAAGCAGCTGCAAGAGCTCTTTCACGCGGTCCGGGTCCGCGTTCTCTATCACGTAGTCGAGGGACTGTACCCATTCCTCGTTCTCTACGCGCCGAATGTCCGCGTTTGGTTCGTCTCCCACGATCTTACCTCCTGTGACACATAAAATGACAAAGAAACATGCCTCTCGTCCACCGACCGCGAACCGCGCAGGTCGCCGGCCCGTAGACTATACCCTGCCCTAACGATTACAATTGAGCAAGGTCAGAATCACTACATATTTCACACTCAGAGGTCGCATCATGGACATACAGGATACAGCCGCCTCGGAGGGCAGCGAGCTGTACAATTCGTTCGTTCTGCCGGAGCAGTTCATTGAAGAGCAGGCCCGGCGGATGGAGTCGAACGAAGGACAGCTTCTCATCGCCAGCTGTCACGACGGCAACTACATGGCACGGCGGGTCGTTGACAAGTACCACGAGCTCATGCGCGCCCACGGCAGTGAGGCCGATGTCGACTTCTTCGAGGATATCGATCGGGAGTTCACCGACACCGAGACCGGAGTGCGGCTACCGGGGCACGTCGGTGGTGCCGACGTTTTTCTCTTTCAGGCGCTCCTTGCCCCGTCGGGCGATGGGAGCATCAACAACAACTACCTCGCGTTGCTGATTGCCGCACGCGCCTTTCGCGAGCATGGAGCCAATCGCATTACGGTTATTCTGCCGTATCTGGCCTATGCCAGGCAGGACAAGCCGACGAAGTTTCAGCGCGAGCCGACCACCGCAAAGCTCATGTCCGACCTCTCGAAAGCGGCGGGAATAGATCGGGTCGTCGCATGGAATCCGCACTCCACACAGATTCACGGATTCTACGCGGACATGCCGGTCAATATGCTCGATCCACTGCAGATGTTCGCCTCCGAGTACGAGCAGTTCCGCGGCCGCTCCGACGTCATCGCCGTGGCACCTGACGCCGGCGCTACGAAGATGATCCTGCACTTCAGCCGGCGTCTCGATGTGAACTCGGCTATCGCATCGAAGTATCGACCCCAGGCGGAAGAGGCGGTCATTACCGACATCATAGGTGACTTCAGAAAGAAGAAGATCGCCATCGTGCTCGACGACATGATCGCGAGCGCCGGGACGATGTTCGAGCTGGTGCAGAAGCTCGTCGAGGAGAAGGGAATCGAGGAGGTGCACATGGGCGCGTCACACAACCTCTGTCTCCCGAAAACCGCCGAGCGTCTGCAGGAGCTCCACGATAACTACAACCTGAAGAGCGTGATGGTCACCAATTCCATTCCGCAGACACAGGAGTTCGAGGACCTCCCGTTCTTCCACGTGCGCTGCCTCTCGGAGATCTTCTGCCGAACCATCAACCGCGTGCACTACGACCGCTCGGTGAGCGCCATCTTTCAGACACGGTAGTCACGTATGCTGCTTGCGATCGACATCGGGAATACCAATACCGTCCTCGGACTTCACAACGGTGACGCCTACGAGCAGAATTTCCGGATCCAATCGGCTCCCGAGAAGATGCCCGATGAGTACGTGCTCACCTTCCTCGGTCTGTTCCGCGAGCACGGGGTCGATCCGAAGGGCATCTCCCGCGTGGTCGTGAGCAGCGTCGTCCCGGCGCTCAGCGACACCTTCCAGGAGGCGATCGGCCGGATCACCGAGGCGCCGATACTCCTCGTCACCCCCTACGTGAAGCTCAACGTCACCATTGATACGCCCCACCCCGATGAGGTGGGCGCCGACCTCATCGCCAATGCCTGTGCGGCTTATGAGCGGTTTCAGAAAAACTGCATTATCGTTGACTTCGGCACCGCACTGACCTTCGTTGCGGTGACCGGCGAGGGACGCTTCCTCGGCGCCGCCTTCGCCCCGGGGCTGAACACTGCGATGCGCTCTCTCTCCGGGGGCACCGCGCAGCTCCCGCAGGTAAGCCTCGAGCCGCCGCCACGTACCATCGGCGAGAATACCGTCCACGCCCTGCAGTCGGGCATCGTCATCGGCTATACCGGCCTTGCCGAGAAGCTCATCTCCCGCATGGACGCGGAGCTCGGCGGCAACAGCGCCGTCATCGCCACCGGCGGCCTCTCCGGTGCCGTTTCCTCCCACATCCCGCAAATCCAGGAAGTCGATCCCTGGCTGACGCTCTCCGGGCTGAAGCTCATCGCCGATCTCAATCGGCGATAGCCCAACAGCCCTGGGAGTTG
>JAWLDL010000425.1:0-2742 GCA_041686675.1 Spirochaetia bacterium
CGCCAGGCCGCGATCATGGGTGTGCCCGGAATCGCGCTCTCGGTTGACGGTTTTCGCGGTACGCTGCACTTCGAGCCGCTTGCGGAGTTCATACGTGACCGTCTGGAGGATCTCCTCGAACTGTGGAACGGGGAGCATTTCGTAAACATAAACGCGCCGAACACGCCCGAGCCCGACAAGCCGGTGGAAGTCACCTCGCCGGCGGTGCGGATGTATCACGATAAGCTCTCGGAGTTCCGAACGCCGCACGGGGACGTGTACTTCTTCATGGGCGGATATCCCGCGGATCCCGAGCTCGTGCCGGGCACCGACTGGTACGCCGTTCACCACGGTGCCATCTCGGTCACACCCGTGATGATCAATCCGGTGAGTCATCCCGCCGAGGAGGACTACCGGAGGGCCCTCTACGTCGACTCGACGGTGTAAGCGCTATGGCATCGATTGAAGACGGCCTGCAGCTGCTGGAAAAACGGCGTTACGCGGAAGCACTCGAGACCTTCCTCGCTGTGGACGTGAACCCCGAGCAGCATCCCGAGCTCTCCTACTACCTCGGGCTGTGCTACACGAATCTCGAGCGCTTCGACGAGGCTGTGCTCTATCTCGAGCAGGTGGTCACCGGCGACGAGGATTTCACCCATATCTATCAGAGCCGCATGCTCCTCGGCTATATCTATACCGTGACTGAGCGTCACAGGCTCGCCGAGTTCGAGTTCTCCCGCCTGCTCGAGGAGGGGTTCGAGTCTGCAAAGGTGCACGCCGCCCTCGCCCACGTGCAGTACGCGCAGGGGAAAACCAGCGCGAGCATACTGCAGCTCGAGAAGGCGCTCGAGATCGATCCGGACAATCCCACCGCGCTCAACTCGCTTGGCTACATCATGGCCGACAACGGCATCCGCCTTCAGGCTGCGCTGTCCTACTGCAAGAAGGCGGTGGAGATCGCGCCCGGAAACCCGGCGTACCTCGACTCCCTCGGGTGGACCTACTTCAAGCTCGGAGACGCCGCCGACGCCCGCGTCTACCTGAAGAAAGCGCATGAGCTCGCGCCCGACAACGATGAGATCGCCTCGCACTGGAACGAGGTAAGGAGACTGTCGTGACAGAACGCACCGGTTCGAAACCGGCCCGCGCCGGGTGCTCGGCTGCGGTTCCCTCCGCGCTGTTCGCATTCCTCACGCTTCTCATCCTCGGCATGCTCGGCCCTGCCGCCCTCCACCTCCAGGCCCAGGACATCAACATGGACCGCATCGAGGCCGAGGAGGAGTTTCGCTTCGGCGTTCGGGCATTTCATAACGGTCGCTACAACGATGCCATCCTCTCCTTCAGCCGAAGCTTGAGCTTCGACCCGGAGGACATGGACACCCGCTACTGGCTCGGGCGCGCCTACTACTTCGCGGGTTTTGTGGACGCCGCGCTTAACCAGTGGCAGTACATCGTCGATGCCGGCGCCGGAGGAGCGCATCTTCGGGCGCTGCTCGACATCGTGAACGCACGAGAGGGGGTGCTCCCGGAGCTCTACGAGCCGGGTGAGTGGGCGGTGATGAGTGAGCTCGAGGGCGTGCAGGGGGAAAGTGCCGTATTCCGGCGGCCCGTTTCGATCGAGCCGCGTCAGGACGGTGGCTTCTACGTCACCTCCTTTGCCACCCAGGAGGTGATCCTCCTGAACGCGAACGGTGTGCTCGAGCAGCGCCTCCGCGGGGGGCTTGCCGGCTTCGATCAGCCCTTCGATGTGCTCCATCACGACGGGGTGCTCTTCGTCAGCGAGTTCGGTGGAGATCGGGTCTCGAAGGTCAACATGCGGGGCAACAAGATGCTCACCTTCGGCGGGCAGGGCACGGGGGAGGGTAACCTTCTCGGACCGCAGTATCTCGCGACCGACGGGCAGCGTTTCATCTACGTGAGCGACTGGGGCAACGGGCGAGTATGCAAGTACGATTTCGACGGTGAGTTCGTGCAGTGCTTCGGCGCGTCCTCTCAGGGTGATTTCTCCGGGTTGCGGGAGCCGACCGGTATTGCCTGGCTCAACGGGCGTCTCTTCGTGGCCGATGCGTCCGACGGCGGCCTGCACGTCTTCGATGAGAGCGGCAATCACCTTCGGAGCATCAGCGGGCTCGGACTCGTTTCGCCGGAGAAAATGACGGTTATCGGGGACAGAGAGCTTCTTATCGCGGACGGTGCACAGCTGGTTCGAATCGATCCCGAGGAAGAGGTTCTGCATGAGGTCTCCGATGTTGCCGGATCTTCGGATCGGGTGACATCGGGCGTCATCGACGCCAACGGCAACCTTCTTGCCACGGACTTCGATGAGAACAAGCTGTATTATCTCTCCCGTGTCCCCGGCCAGTACTCCGGCCTGCACGTGCAGATCGAGCGGGTCATCGCGGATAACTTCCCGGAGGTGTACATCGACCTTGCGGTGGAGGACCGCCTCGGGAACCCCATCGTCGGGCTCGACGAGACCAACTTCTTCATAACCGAGGACGGCCGGCAGGTCGGCGGGCCGGAGCTGATCGCGGCCTCCCACGCAATCGATCGCAGCCAGATCGCGTTGCTTCTCGACAAGTCGAGCGCCATGGCCGAGGAGCGGGAGGCGATGGGGGAGGCCGCCACGCAGCTTGCCTCCGCGGCAGATGCGTCCCTGCGGGTAGTGTCCGCGGGAGAATCTCCCGTGCTCGAGGCGCCGGCGGGATCGTCTTCGGGGCGGGTTGCCGCGGCAGCGGCCTCGCCTGAGGGCTTCTCACCCGA
>JAWLDL010000426.1:0-2739 GCA_041686675.1 Spirochaetia bacterium
GTCGGTCAATCTACACGAGGTCTCAAGGGCTGGAAAGGGGTTCTGCTGGGTGCGCCCGTCGCGATGCCCGCGTTGCGACGGCGTTCGGCTCTGGGGGCACGGATACGTCGGTCGATATTTCGGCCGATTCGCCGAGGTGCTGTGGATGAAGCGCTGGCGCTGCCCGGAGTGCCGGGCGGTGCACACGACGCGGCCCCTGGAGTACTGGCGCGGGTTCTGGTCAACGGCGTCCGGAATCGCTGCGAGCCTGTGGCTGCGGGTTGAAAGAGGACGATGGCTGGACTCGTTCTCCCGCCAGCGCCAGGAGTACTGGTGGCGAGGGCTCGAGCGTTGCCGGGCGATCCACGGGAAGGCGGCCGACCTGGAGCAACTGCTGGACGCCGGGCAGATGGTGGCTACGCACTCGCTCCTTTACCGTGAGATCAGCTACGTCGAGGAACCACCCCACCGGATCTTTGCGTTTACCGGCTCGGTACGCGCCCCATAGACTGGCTCCTCATGGAGGACCAGCTATGGAGAAGGAACTGGCAGAACGAATCGCGCTGTTTCGCTTCGGGGTCATCGCCCCGCTGGTGGACCGTCATCTCTCGCGGGGAGAACGTGAACGGATCCTCGGCCAGATCACCGGCGGGGTGTGGCAGATCCCCGGTTCGTCGAGGACCGCGGTGGCCCGCTCGACGGTGCTGAAGTGGGTGGCCGCCTATCGAAGGAGCGGCGGCGATATCAGGAGCCTCGAACCCCAGGTCCGTAGCGACCGCGGGTCGAGTCGGAGCATCGACGAGGAGAGCGCGGCGGCGCTCATCGCACTGAAGCGGGAGCTGCCGGAGTGCTCGCTTGAGACCCTGCTGACCCTCGCTCGACGTCGTGGGGCACTGCCGCCGAGATTCGCCGCCTCACGGCAGAGCATTTACCGGCTGTTCGCTCGAGCGGGACTTGCCGAGCGACAGGTGAAGCCGGTGGACCGACGGAAGTTCGAGGCGGAGCTTCCCAACGACCTGTGGCAGTCGGACTGGTTGCACGGGCCGAAGGTCCACGTCGATGGCGTGCTACGCAAGACCTACCTCTTCGCGGTGCTCGACGACCATTCACGGCTGGTGACCCACGCCGAGTTCTACGCCTCGGAATCGATCGACAGCTTCCGCGACTGCATCATTCAGGCGCTGGAGAAACGCGGGTTGCCGCGACGGCTGTACACCGACAACGGGTCGGCCTTCCGCACGCACCTGTTACGGTACGCATGCGCGCGGCTGGGGATTGCGCTGCTGCACTCCCGTCCGGGAATCCCGGAGGGTCGGGGGAAGATCGAGCGGTTTTTTCGTACCGTGCGCTCGCAGCTGCTGCCGCTTCTCACCGAGGCGACGAGCCTGGAGGAGCTCAACGCCGGCCTTCGTCGGTGGCTCGAAGAGGACTACCAGGTGCGAGTGCACTCCTCAACGAACCAGGCGCCGCTTGAGCGATACCTCGAACACCTGCACGCGATTCGCCCGGCGCCGAAGGACCTGCGCGATTACTTCCGCTTCCCGGCGGTGCGCAAGGTCGACAAGGACCGCACTGTCAGCCTTGGCGGAAGGCTCTTCGAGGCACCGGTGGGGCTCATCGGCCGCTCGGTCACCCTCCTGTACCACAAGGAGGACCCGCTTCGCATTGAGGTGCTCTTCGAGGAGCAGAGCCACGGGTTTCTCGTTCCGCTCGACCCACTCGTGAACAGCCGGGTGCGCAGGACCACGCGGCAGGACATCGATATCCTGCCCACCGCCGACCCGCCTCCGTCGAACGAGCTCTACCGCGGCGGAAGCCTCTTCGGGGAGACGTCACGATGATCGCGCTCACCAACGCCTTCGGGCTCTCCGGCGAACCCTTCGCCCAGGATGTACCGACCGAGAAGCTCTTCGCCATCCCGGGCCTCGAGGCGTTCGTGGACCGGTTCGACTACGCCGTCCGCATCGCAGCGGCCACCGTCATCACCGGAGAGGTCGGCAGCGGCAAGAGCACCAGCCTGCGCGCCGCCGCCAGTCGCCTGCACCCGAGTCAGTACGTGGTGGTGACGCTGGTCGGCTCCTCCGGCTCGACGCTGGACTTCCTGCGCTCGTTGTGCATGGAACTCGGCTCTCCGGAGGTTCCCGGTTCCACCGCGCGTCTGGTGCGCATCATCCGCGAATCATTCGCCACGATCGCGGCGAAGAAGCAGCAACCACTTCTCATCGTCGACGAGGCCCACCTGCTGCGCCTGGAGCTGCTCGCCCAGCTGCACGCGCTGACCCAGTTGCCGTTCGACCAGAAGACCATGGTCCCGATGGTGTTGAGCGGCCAGAACATCCTCATCGATCGGCTGCTGTTCCATACCTCGCGGCCGTTCGCCTCCCGTGTGGTCGGCCGCACCCTGCTTGAAGGACTCTCTCGCGACCAGATGGCCGACTACCTCGCACACCACCTGCAGATCGTCGGCGGCAAGTCCGACTTGCTTTCCGACGATGCAGTGACTGCGATCCATCAGGGCTCCGGCGGGCTGCTGCGCCGGGCGAACGCGCTCGCCCGTGGAGCGCTGCTGGCCGCGGCTACTCGCAAGGAACCTGCCGTGACCGCGGAGCACGTGCGGCTCGCGGCAACCGAGATTCTCTGATTCGCTTCCCAGAGGCCGGGGCGTCCCCGGCTTCTCTTTCACTCTGTCTCAGGTAATGTGAGAAACGCTGACCGGATAGTGTGAGACGTTACACCGTTGCTGGTCCATGAACTGGTACT
>JAWLDL010000427.1:0-2735 GCA_041686675.1 Spirochaetia bacterium
ACGCCCACCCACATCCCGACCCTGACGCTGGCGCCGACGAGGTGGCCGACCGCGAGCGCAACGGAAACCACGCCCACTCGCACCGCCACCCCGGTCGCGCCGCCGGTCGCGCCGACGCCCGCACCGCCGCGCGCGTCGGATGCACCCCGCGGGAGATGCAGGAGAACAACGCCGAGCGCCGCCGCGCCTGCTGCTGCCATGCCTGTGACAGCCGGAGCGCGCACTGTGAGATACAGCGCAACCGCGGCGCCGCATGCAGCGGCGCCGGGCAGGTTTGTGTCGATTATGTAGGTTCTGCCGGTCATGGGCGTGGAAACCGGCGGCGTTCCGTTCCGTGCACGGGACACGAGGAGAGGGCTGCGCTACTGCTGAATGGCAGCCATCGCCTCCTCGGCAGCTGTCTGCACCTGAGCGGGATACCCCTCGAGGATGGAGGTATAGAAGAGCGGATTGTAGGCGACCGGATACCCGAGTTGTTCCAGATTTCGAATTGTTGCCATCACGATGCGCGTATCGTAGGGGCGGTCGTTCTCGGTATAGCCGTTCAGCAGTTCGAGAAAGCGACTCAGCCTCTCGGCGGCGTCCTCCGTCCCCATCGTACCGAGCCCCGCAATAGCGTCGAGCACGCGCGCGCGGGTCACCTGTCCGCGGTCGAACTCGAGGAAGGTCTGGTCGAAGTGACTGATCATGGCGTCGGTCGCTTCGGAATACTCGTTCTCGCTGATGACCTCCACGGCAAGAAACCGCACATCCCGGAGGGTGTCTTCGGTGCTGCGGCTTCGCGTCTCGGTGGCGAGCGCGTCCCGTATCGAGGCGGCGGCTATTGCCGACTTCTGCTCCGCGTCGAGCTCGTCCTCATCCATGAGAAACTCGAGCGCCTGGAGCTTCTCCTCCGGCGACCGGTTTCCGATGGACTGTGCCGCGAGCTGCACGATGTCTCCCTCCAGGGCATACATCGCCTCCCGCGCCGCAGTGGTGATGTTGGCCGAGTACTGTGCGAGCGCAGCCGCGAGCAGCGGCTCGAAGAAGGATTCATCAGAAATATCGGCCATGGCGTCTATCGCGGCACGCACGACCTGCGTGTCGGGTCGGTTGCCCCCGACCTGCAGGTTGTTGCGCACCGAAACCCAGTCGCGGAGCCAGGTGATGGTCTCATCGTCGTCACCGCCCACCGCGCCAAGCGTTCGGAGAATGCTCACGCGCATGTCAGGCTCGCGATAGCTCTCGAAGACGCGCCTGAGAGCTTCCAGCGCCTGAACGTTTCCCGCCTCTCGCACGCCGACGGCGGTGATCTGCGCCATTTCGCGCATAGCCCCACTGTTTTCGACCTGGCCGGCGTTGTTCTCGAGAAACTCGGCCGCCTCGAGATACAGCGGACTCATCTCCTCGGCCGGCTCCTCCTGAGCGCGGCGGAGAACCTGAAGCTTGACATCCGGAGAGCCCGACTCGAACGCGTCGAGATAGGTCTGTAATGTCTGGGATTGCTGTGCGAAACCGCCGATCGAAATCAGCGCCAACAGGAGAACTACTGCGAAGCGTTTCATCGCCACTCTACCCCCTCGTTCACTACCCCATACTACCCTTTTCGGCCTGGGAATTCAACGAGCGCCCGTCAACCTGTAGCGGTGCGGCTCAGCAGCGAGCGGCGCTTGCTTTCCGCGAAGATGCCGTACACGTATGTGAGGATCTTGTTCTTCATCTGCGGCCCGGGAGGAACGGCCTCGATATGCAGAACCGAGACGTTCTTGTTCTGCCGGTAGTTCACGCCCTTTATCACCCCGGATATCACCACTGGATCTTCATCGATCTCTGTCTGGATCTTCACCGGAAGCCCCGGCTTTGCCCGTCCACCGACGATGACAGCGGCCCCGTCCTCGGATATATCGACCATCTTGCAGCGAAAGCCGCCGGTCGTCTCGTAGGCCTCATCGGCCTGCTGTATGGACCGCAGCGGGAAGATCTGTCCCGCGGTATCGATCTGTGCCCTCACCGAGCTGCGTTTCTGGGTACGGATGAGCTGATCGGAATGGGTGATATGGAGGATAGGATAGTTGCGGTCCATGTAGTCGCCGATGACCCGCGACTCGAAGTAGTAGCCCGCGTCGTCGGGTCGCCAGAAGTACACGCTGATCTTCTGCCCCTGCCAGCTCACGCCGAAGGGGAGCGGCTTGCCCCGGGGATAGGCAACGGCGAGGTACTTCCTCATGTTCTCCACCACTTTAGAGGTGTATGCACCGCCGCCGGGAAACGTGATCTTGATCGGTTGCTGGGCGTCTATACTTCGGCTCGACTGTATGCCGAGCCTGTACTTGGGAAGATTGAACTCTACGCGTTTGCGGAAGTCGAAGAGCTTGTTGAGGAACTGAACGGAGGACTCATCGTCACTCTTGTCGTTGGCCCGAAAACTGATGATGGTGCCGCGGATACAGCGGTCGAGGGTCCGCTCCGACCAGAACAGGGAGGTGGGGTTCTTCAGACGGTTTTCGACAGCAACGCGTCGCAGCAGGTTGAGCTCGCGAAACCTGAATCCATGTTCCTTGCCCCGCACGTAGAACTGGACCCATGGGAACCCGAACCCGCCGTTGCGCTGAATGTAGACAAGGAGCAGTCCGAACAGGACTGCAAGAATGGCAAGCGCTATCCACATGCTGTTTCCAGGGCCTCCTCAGGCACGATCTCCCCGATCTAGTTGTCGGCGGTTTCTCCCTGGAACCTGAACGACGGGCCGACACGGT
>JAWLDL010000428.1:0-2718 GCA_041686675.1 Spirochaetia bacterium
GTTCAGCTGTTCGAGGTATCCGAGGATGGTGTGCGCAAGCACCGGATCGAGGCTCGCCACCGGCTCATCGGCGAGGATCATCCGCGGCTCCTGCATGAGAGCTCGGGCGATACCGACGCGCTGCTGCTGACCGCCGGAGAGCTCACTTGCGCGTTTTCTCGCCTGGGGCTCGAGCCCCACGCGCCGCAGCGCAGCCCGTGCCTTTTCCCTGTCGGATTCGGGGAATTGGAGGAGGGCGCTCTGCCAGGTGCCGACATAACCGAGACGTCCCGACATGACGTTCGTCATGACGTTCGAGCGCTTCACCAGGTTGAAGTGCTGGAAAATCATGCCGATCTGCGACCGGATACGGCGCAGATTCTGTCCTTCCGCCGCAGTCACATCGAGGTCGTCCCAGAGGATCTGTCCTGCGGTCGGGTCGATGAGACGATTTATGCAGCGAAGCAGTGTTGATTTACCGGAACCGGAAAGACCAATGACGACGAGGAACTCTCCCTCCTCGACGTTGAAGCTGACATCGGTCAGCGCCTCGGTTCCGTCGTCGTATACCTTCGTCAGGTTTTTCACCTGCAGCATGGAAGGCCTCCAGGGAGGTGGGGAATATGGTCGGGGGACGACGTCGGCTGACGTTGTCCCCCGGAAATGCATGTCGAAGGGAGCACGGAGCGGGCTCAGTCCATGAACTGCTGAGGGCTCACACCGGCTGCCTGCAGCGTCTGTCGGAAGGGATCGTAGAACGCGTCGTCTCGCTCCACGAGCCCGGTCCAGGAGTACGCGTCATCGAGAGCGTCGGGGTTCTCCTCCGCGATCTCGAGCAGAGCCTCGATGATTTCCTGCCGCATCTCATCGGGTACGGAGGGATGGAACTGAACACCGTCGTTGGGGATGTCCTGGGACACGGTTACGATCTTGATAACCTCCATGACGTCGGGGTTGTCCTCTTCGATGGTTCCGCGGGCATCCACGTAGGTGGCGCCGGCGTCGACATCGCCGTTGTAGACCGCCGCCACAACCGCAGGGTGTGCACCGGCATCCACGATCTCGTCGAGGTCCTCGTCCGGGTTCACACCCTCGGCGCGCATGGTGATGGAGGGGATGATCCAGCCGGAGGTGGAGAAGGCGTCCGGGCGGGCAAAGGTCTTGCCCTCGAGATCTTCGACTGTGTTGATGTCGCTGTCGGTGCGGGCAATGATCTGGCCGTTGTAGGTGGGGCTACCGAAGCGAACGGCAACGAGCTCGGCCTCCGCTACGCCTCGCTCCGCGGCGACGATATAGGCGAATGTGGCAAGGGACGCCATGTGAGCCGACGGCGGATCCGCCGACAGTGCCTCGATGACACCCGCGTACTCGGTGGCGACACTGATGTCGACCACAATGCCGGTCTTCTCGTAGATCATGTCGGCGACGGCTTCTCCGCCGGCTACGATTTCCTGCGTGTCGCCGGACGGCACGAAGGACCAAATCACGGGGTTTTCCTCCGAGCCCAGTTCCGGCTCCGCCGGCTGACATCCGACGAGCAGCACTGCCGAGATACCCAGCACGAGAAGGGTAACGAGCGGCAGATACAATGACTTCTTCATGTTTTCACGCCTCCTTTGGAATGTTGTGGTCGAGAACGACCGTGGGGAACGTACGCCTCTCAGGTTAGCATCTTGTTAGCGATTCGTCATGCGGTTCTTTCAGTCGGTTGGCGACCGAGATGTTGACATTTCGGCGCAGATATGGAGAGTTTCACAGTTATGACGGCTGAAATCAGCGCTGTAGGCGCGTACGTTCCGGAGAAGCGAGTCTCCAACGAGGAGCTCGCGAAGACCATCGATACATCGGATGAGTGGATCCGCTCTCATACCGGTATCGGCAATCGCCACATTTCCGCCGATGACGAGGCATCCTCGGATCTCGGTGTGAAAGCCTCGCGCCTCGCCCTCGAGCGGGCAGGCATGGAGCCGGCGGAGCTCGACATGATCATCTGCTCGACGGCGAGTCCCGACTACCCGGGCTTCCCCGCCACCGCATCAATCATCGAGGACAAGCTCGGCGCCGAAAACGCCGGCGCCTTCGATATCCTCGCGGGCTGTACCGGCTTCGTCTACGGCCTCGAGCTTGCCCGCAGCCTCATATCCTCGGGCGCGTATCGCAACATTCTTGTGGTGGCGGCCGAGGAGCTCACCAAGATCACCAACTGGGAAGACCGGCGCACCTGCGTGCTCTTCGGAGACGGCGCGGGCGCAGTGGTGGTACAGGCGAATCCCCAGGGAGGCGATCGGGGCATCCTGAACTCGGTGCTGCGCTCCAAGGGTTCCGGCGCACAGGCGCTCATCCGCCCGGCCGGTGGTACGGCCAACCCCTACAAGCCCGGTGTGACACCGCCCGAGGATCTGCTCATTCAGATGGACGGACGCGCGGTGTACAACTTTGCGGTCAAGGCAAACACCGAGATCCTGGAGAAGCTCGTCACCGACGCCGGATACACGCTCGACGATGTGAGCTACGTGGTGCCGCATCAGGCGAACAGCCGCATCATCGAGGCCGCAGCAAAACGCCTCGGGGTACCTTTCGAGAAGTTCTACGTCAACATCGAGGAGTACGCGAACACGTCGACCGCCTCCATTCCGATTGCGCTGAACGAAATGCATGAGAAGGGCATGCTCAAGAAGGGCGATCTCATCCTGACCGTGGGCTTCGGCGCCGGTTTAACCTCCGGCGGCACCCTGATAC
>JAWLDL010000429.1:0-2718 GCA_041686675.1 Spirochaetia bacterium
AACTGTAGTCTTATACAACGATAGCAATTACAGCCGAAGAGCTGGGCCGCGCGTGCGGCTCAGCTCTTTTTTGTGCCGTTTTTGCCGCCGGCCGCGTCGGCGCCACCGCGCTTCAGCACGAAGCCCCCGCTCTTGAGGTCCTTCGTCGACAGCCGCACGCCGGCTGCCCGAACGCTCTTTACAAGGTGCTCCGTCGGGTCGAACATCTCCTCGAGCTTCTTGAGGCGCGGCTTCGGCTTGTACTGCAGGCGGGCCACCTTCCGCTCATCGGTGGTGAGGTCGAGCACCTTACACCCGTCGGGAAGCATGGAGTACTCGCGGTCGGTGATGTAGGTTTCGATCCGGAACCGCTTGAGGTAGGTTTCGCCTTTTGCGTTGCGGTACAGGAGGGAGAAGGTGTGCTTCGGGACCTCCTCCTTCTCTCCGCGGGCGCAGAAGAGCATGCCCTTCCCCACGAAGAGCTTCTCCGGCACGTTCCTCACGTAGTAGGTGCCGTCCCGCTGCATGACGAGCACCCGATCATAGACGGACACGTCGAACTGTTTGCTCCCGGTGGTCACCTCATACCCGAGGTAGCCGGTGTTTCCGTCGTAACGGAGGGTGAGGTCCCGCTGGGCCGCCTCGCGCACATCGACCTTCTCGAAGGATGTGAGGCTGGTACGGCGGCCGAAGTCATCGCCGACCCGGGCTATGATGTCACCGAGGTAGTCGATCGCGTAGCCGGTGATGTTCGAGAGGTGCTTCTTGATCTCCGCGAGACGGGCGGTGATCCGCTCCATCTCCTCGCGGGCCTTGTTGATGTCGTAGAGCGAGATGCGGCGGATGGGGATCTTCAGGAGGCGTTCCACATCCTCCTCGGTGACCTCGCGCGGGATCTCGGCCTTGAAGGGCTCGAATCCTTTGAGCACGGCGTCAATGACCGCACGTTCGGTCTTCATCTCCTCGATCTTCTTGTAGATGCGCTCCTCGACGAAGATGCGCTCGAGAGTCCGCGCATGGTACTTCTCGCGCAGCTTGTGCCGCTCGAGCTCGAGCTCCCGCTTGAGGATCTCCACGAGCTTCGCCGAGTGATAGGCGATGATCTCGCTCACCGGCATGATGACCGGGCGGTTGTCGCGAATCACGAGCGGATTTACCGAGATGGCGGTCTCGCAGTCGGTGAAGGCATAGAGGGCGTCGATGACGTCGTTGGCGTACACCCCGCGGGCGAGCTTGATCTCTATCTCCACCTCCTCGGAGGTGTAGTCGCTTATGCCCGCAATCCTGACCTTTCCGCGCTTGGCGGCCTGCTCGATGGAGGCGATGAGGCTCTCCGTCGTCGAGCCGAAGGGGAGCTCACGGATGACGATGCGTTTGGGGTCGCGGGTGTCGAGCTTCGCGCGCACGAGCACCCTGCCGGTGCCGTCGGCGTAGCCGGAGACATCGAGAAGTCCGCCGGTGGGGAAATCGGGGAAGAGCTCGACCTCGCGGCCGTTCAGCACATCGACCATGCCCCGCAGCACCTCGCCGAAGTTGTGCGGCAGCACACGCGTCGACATGCCGACCGCGATGCCCTCGGCGCCGTGGATGAGCACGAGGGGCACCTTGGCGGGAAAGACCGCCGGTTCGCGGTTTCTGCCGTCGTAGGAGTCCTCGAAGGTGGTGATCTCGGGGTTGTAGAGCAGCTCCTTGGCAAGCGGGTTTATCTTGCACTCGATGTAGCGCGATGCGGAGGCCTCGTCGCCGGTGAAGAGGTTCCCGAAGTTGCCCTGCTTGTCGATGAGGAGGTCCTTGTTGGCAAGGACCACCAGGGCGGAGTAGATGGAGGCATCGCCGTGCGGATGGTAGCGCATCGCATAGCCCACGACGTTTGCCACCTTGTGGTACTTCCCGTCGTCCATCTCGAAGAGGGTGTGGAGGATGCGCCGCTGCACGGGCTTCAGCCCGTCTTCGACATCGGGAATCGCGCGATCTTTTATCACATAGGAGGCGTAGTGCAGGAAATTATCGTTGAATACCGTGCCGACGTATGCCATCAGACCAGGTTCTCCATGATATAGGTCCGGCGCTCGGGCGTATTCTTGCCCATGTAGAAGCCGAGGGTCTGCTGCACGCTCTTGATCGACTTGATGTTCACCGGCACGAGGCGAATATCGTCACCGATGAACTGTCCGAACTCCGACGGAGAGATCTCACCGAGGCCCTTGAAGCGGGTGGTCTCCGCACCGGAGAGCTTCTCGAGGGCGGCGGCACGCTCGGAGTCGTTGTAGCAGTAGATGGTTTCTTTCTTGTTTCGGACCCGGTAGAGCGGCGTTTCGAGGATGTAGACCCGGTTCGCGACGATGAGCTCCTCGAAGTAGTTGAGAAAGAAGGTGAGGAGCAGGTTGCGGATGTGGAAGCCGTCGTGGTCGGCGTCCGTTGCGATCACGATGCGATCGTAGCGGAGGTTCTCCACGTCGTTCTCTATCCCGAGGGCCATCATCATGTTGAAGAGCTCTTCGTTCTTGTAGATGTCCGCCCGCTTCTTCGCGTACATGTTCTGCGGCTTGCCGCGCAATGCGAAGATGGCCTGCAGGTACACATCGCGCGCGGAGACCATGGAGCCGGCCGCCGAGGGACCCTCTGTGATGAAGATCGTCGACTCGTGCCCCTTGGCGCCGTCCTGCAGGTGGTACTTGCAGTCCTTGAGGTTCGGAATCTTGAGCGCGACGCGCTTGGCGGCTTCCTTGGCCTCTTTCT
>JAWLDL010000430.1:0-2698 GCA_041686675.1 Spirochaetia bacterium
ATCTCCGCCTGAGCACGGTAGCCGTCGCCGGGGCTACCGGCCCCCTCGATGACTGATCGATCCAGGCCGGTGGAGAGGGTCGTGGTAGACATGGAACCGGCGACCCAGGCGGGCCGTTCCCGGTGGGCGGATCGTGTTTCTCGAGCCTCTCCGGCCAGCTTCAGCGCCTCACGGTTCGCCGCGACGAACTCGTCGGCAAGGCCGGCGCTCACCATCATGTGGTAGTTACACGAATAGGTGTTCGCGATGATGATCTCCGCTCCCGCCTCCAGGTACGCGCGATGTACCCGGCGAAGGATATCCGCATCGGTAAGAGCTGCCCGCGCGCTCCAGACCGTTTCGTGCAGCGTCGCGCCCATCCGCTCGAGCTCTGTCCCCGTTCCGCCGTCGATCAGGATGGGTGGCCCCTCGGCGAGGCGGGCTGCAAGATCTTCTGCTGTGGTCGTTGAATCCATACTTCACCTTCGCATCACGTTGGGGGTTTTGTCACTTGTATGGCGATGCCGGACAACAGATTGGTAGAGACCGCAATTTACGGTTCCGCGATCACCGCGTCAGCCTCCATCTCGATAAGCCTCCGCGGGTCGTCCGCACCGACTGCCGTAGTACCGGCGACCGACTTTGACCGCACGTGATCAGGCGATCCGAAACAGAATGGTTCGGTGGTACGTGTCGTTTTGTGTCGCAGACGTTGATCCCTCGCGAGACTTTCGCTCACCCGTGAGCTCGACAGAGTGCTGTGGGGTGAGGACTGGAGAACGGGCGGCTTGAATGGGGGCTGCGGTAGCGGCGAAGGGGCGGTGCGATTGGTCGGGGCGCCGGTTTCGACCGTGGCGGCACTCAGCCTCATGGTGTTGGCCGGGGGCCCGATCCGCGCGGCGGTTACCATGGGGGACGACAGATCCCGTCGCCCTGTTCGTTCCGACCACGGCCCATTCCTTCTATGCCGCGCTGCTTGCGGGCGCGGGTGGGACGCGGTGCCACACTGGCCGGCATGAAGGCCACATTTTCGTCAAGCATTGTCGAACGAAAACCCATGTCGGTATGGGCCGTGCGGGCGCTCCGGTTTCCGGCGGCCATTTCCGGGGCCTGGTCGCGTCTCGAGTCGATCTATCCGCCACGACCCGGACGCCGCTTCTACGGTCTCACCCGCATCGAGGACGGCGGTAATCCGCTGAACGGTAGGGTAGTGACGGCGCTCACGCGCTACCCGGCGCAGTTCTCCCAAGCCCCGTTCAGCATCTGTCCAGTGATGAATCGTGATGATTGCCATCGCAGCATCGAAGGCATCGTCGTCGAACGGCAGCGACTCCACCGCCGCGGCAACCGCCGGAGGTCTGCCGGCAGACAGGCGCTGCCGCCGTATGGTTTGCGACGGCTCAACCGCCACGACGTATCGACGGTCAGGCTCGTAAGACCCTGTGCCCGCGCCGACATTCACAATGGTCTGCGCATCCGCCAGAGCCGACTCCACACTCCTGCGGACAACCGCAGGTGCCCGCAGTGGGCGGCGATGGTGCTCGTCGGCTCCTCCAGTGCTTCGTCGAGCAGTACCAGAGCCCGTTGTTTGAGGTTCTCGGTGATGTCGGCCATCGTTTTCTCCTTTCGAGTCGTAGCATGGCTTACCTCGGCTTCCAGGGCATGTTCATGTAGCGGTCTCCGGACGCCGGTTCCGAGAGCATCTCCTCTATAGGCCGCGAGAGGCGGTCAAATCCCGATTTCGACATACGCTTCCTCCAGTCGCCGTACCGCGTAGAGGATAATCCTGATCGGTCCGATCGTGTCGTAGTAACATTTCGGTGACTACCATCGATCGACACGGCTGCTCGACCTACCCTTCGATCTGCTCCTGGGCGACGTCAATTCATGCCTCCGCCGGGATTCACCCGGTGCGAATGGCTGGAGTTCAGAAAGGCACTGCGATCTCTGTAGCCCAGGATGAACTCGTCAAACGGGGCCAGCAGATGGATCAACCGCTTCTTTTCCGGATCGGCAGTTTCCAGAGACTTACTGCACACGAAAAGCTGCTCAGCCTCGGTGGCCACGCGTTCGAGCTGGGCGTAGCGGCTGTGGTTTGCGCGGATTCTGCAGGGACGAAACAGGGCGGTGAGCCAGCCGAGATCTGAAGCTTCAACGTAGTGAAGCGTGCCCCGAAACAGCCATGACCTCACCACTTCGTAACGAGACGTTGACGCACCGTCGTCGGCGTTAGTATCTGCGACTGGAGACGGAGCCTGCGTACGTGTTCAGGGGATATCCTCATGTGCCGTCTACCTTCCGGAAGTTATTCCCTCAATAATCCAGTGCAGTCCGCGCTCGAAGTTCTCGCTGCCGGGATGGGCGGCCACGGACTCGGCAAGGGCCCGCAAATGCCGGCCCGCCGATGCATCGCCGAAGCTCGATATCGAGCGGCGTTTGCGGTCCTCCGGGGCGGCATCCGTCCGTCTGGGATACTCATAGGCGGCGAATCCGATGATGCCCCGACTCTTTCAGACACCCTCTCATGTACACCTTTCATGCACGTCAATGAAAAACCTGTAAATAGACCGTTTCGGTCGTTAACAGGGACCCCATAATCGGCGACAATCTCTATGAGGAGAACGAGAATGCTGAAGAAACTTGCGCTGACATTGACCGTGATTCTCGTATTCGCAACCGTGGTTCCTGAACTCCACGCGCAATCGAGAAGAGGAGACAC
>JAWLDL010000431.1:0-2689 GCA_041686675.1 Spirochaetia bacterium
TCTCGGCTACCTCGACCAGGCAGTCACCGTGCTGGCATCCCGCGCCCGGGAGATCTCGCGTCCGCATGCGGAGGCCGCGGCAACGGCACGGACGATACGGGGGCTCATCCCGGAGGTGAGTGAGGTTTCGGTGCTTCTGCAGCGCGGTGAGGACCGGCGCGCGATGGACTCACTCGTACGATTCACCGAGCTCGTCGGCAAGTTGCTTCGAATCATGCCTCATATGGTGCGCGGGAATCATGAACCGGCGGTTTCGGCGGAACGACTCGAGAAGTACGGAGCCGAGCTCAACGCGACGCTGGAGGAACTGGTCGACGCATTCGGCACACAGGACTCGGTGCTCATCGGTGACCTCGTGGAGTATGAGCTCGTCCCGAAGATCGAGGAGCTCCTCGACTACATACCATCCGTGGAACAGGATGCGCAATCCTGAGTGGTGACGCCGCATGGTAGTGCTGCAGGCCTCCGACTTCAACTTCTTCGAGAACCCCGATCCAACGACCAACATGATCACGCTGGCGGTTTTTGGCGGGCTTTTGGTCGTCCTGGCACTGGGCGCCCTGCTGAGCTCGCGGTCGTCCGGATCGCGTGGAGGCGGCGGCGGCGGTGGCGGCGGAGGGATGCTTGCCGGAATGAACCTCAAGCGCCAGGCGCGCAACGCCGGCCTTTCGCGTGATCAAATACGCACGCTGCAGGGCCTGGTCAAGCGCTACCGGATACAGGATCCCACCCGACTGTTTACCGAGAACGCCTATCTTACAACCCTGGTGCGGCGAGCTGTTCGGGATCTGGACACATCTTCCATATCGGAAGAGGAACGCGAGAGCCTCAAGTACATCATCTTCCAGATCAAGCGCCTTATCAGCCTCCACATGGGGGGACGGACAACGCTCGGCTCGACGCGCCGGCTGCGCGCGGGTCGCGACATGCAGATCTCCAGTGACAGGAACGAATGGTACGAGACCACGATCGCCTCGAATCTGCCCGAGGCACTCGTGGTAACGTCGCCATCCGACCGCTTCGATCGGCCCATTCTGTGGAGCAAGGGAACGGCGGTGAGCTGTCGCGTCGTCGCTGAGGGCACGGGAAAGGTCTACACCTTCGACACCCACGTCAGCGGTATCCGCAAGTCTCGCAGCGGAACAAGCATGCTGCTTGCCCACACTACCCGCATCGAGGCCTCACAGAAACGGCGCTACCCGCGACGTGACATGGACATGCCGGTGTTCTTCTGGCCCGTGTTCATCATGTCGGTCGGAACCGGCCGTCGTGCGAAGAAGCGGGCATTTGTCAGCGACGAGCGGCGAGGATTCGGACGCCTCGAAGACATCTCGGCCGGCGGATGCAGCATACGATCCCAGCGTCCGCTCAAAGCAGGCACGCTCATCAAGGTGGAGTTCGAAACCTGGGATCGCACCAAGCTTACCGCCTTCGGCAAGGTACGTTCCACGCAGCGAACCCCGCTTCGCTACGGCATCATGCACATCATGTTCACCCGTGTGTCACGGAAGAATCTGAACATGATCCAGTCCTACGTGTACGGCATCGCAGAGCAGACACCGAGTTGACCCCGGTGGTCTGCCACCATAGGATGGATACATCGTGAAAGTTACACGCATCGACAACATCGAGCTGCGGGACAGCCCGGTGAAGTACCGACGGGTATACACCGCCAACGCGCTGCTCGCGCACGCAGGCTCCGACGAGGAAGTAGTTCCGATCGAGTTCACCGTGGAGGACACCGCGGACCGGGGCAAAGTCCTCAGCCTCCGATTTCTCGACACCCCCCATTATCCCCTCCTCCCGGCACAGCGGGCCGTGCGCGAGCACCTGGAGGCACTCGAAACGCGGGGGGAGTTCGTCTGAAGGTCTACCAATCGAGCTCGCCGGAGGAGACCCACCGCGTCGCCGCGGCCGTCGCCGCCCGTTTGCGGGCCGGCTCCGTCATCGCCCTTCACGGCACCCTCGGAAGCGGCAAGACCACGTTTGTGAAAGGGCTGGCGGCCGCCCTCGGCGTGCGGGATCTCGTTACGAGCCCCTCTTTCTCCCTCGTAAACGAGTACGAGGGGCAGCTGAGACTGTTTCACGTGGACCTCTACCGCCTGCAGGGACCGCGGGAAGTCGAGCTCCTCGACCTCGATCCGGTCCTCTCCGCCGGGGGGATAACGGTGATCGAATGGGCCGAGCGCAGTGAGCACCTCCTCCCCGACGGAACGCTGCACATAACGGTAGATATACAGGACGATCTGACGCGAACCATCACTGTCGAGGAGCCGGCGTGACTGTTCTCGCCTTTGACACATCGGGTTCCGTGCTGAGCCTCACCCTGCTGGTCGCAACGGACGCCGACACGGAGGCCGGCGCGGACGCCGTCGGTGGCGGCACCACCTCCACCGACGCCGCGGAGAGGCCGCGGGCAGTCCACATGGTGCGGGATACGGGTCTGCACCACGCTGAGTACCTGGCCGGCGCCGCCCGCGACCTCCTCGCCGCAGGCGGCACGTCCTTGGACGATCTGGACCTGGTCGCCTGTGCCGGCGGGCCGGGCTCGTTCACGGGACTCCGCATCGGAATGGCTACGGCGAAGGGCTTTGCGGCCGCCCGGAAGGTCCCCTTTGTAGCGGTGCCGACACTCGACATCTGGGCGGAGCTCTACCGCTACTGGCCGGGCGTGGTGGTGCCGGTACTG
>JAWLDL010000432.1:0-2673 GCA_041686675.1 Spirochaetia bacterium
CCGACCTTCCGGCCGGATCTTCACACCCATCTTCGACGTGAAAGGAGGGGCGTCCTCCTGCCCCCGCGTTCAAAAATATTGAAGGTGACGCATGAGCACATCGCGAATGTTGGAATGTCAAAGACAACATCTGCACAGGAGGTACGTGTCATGCGTCGTGGTTTTACCCTCATCGAACTGCTGGTCGTGATCGCCATCATCGCGATCCTGGCCGCCATCCTGTTCCCCGTCTTCGCCCGCGCCCGCGAGAAGGCGCGTCAGGCCAGTTGTCTCAGCAATGTCAAGCAGCTTGGTCTCGGCATCATGATGTACACTCAGGACTACGACGAGACATTTTTCTACAGCAACAACCACCGTCACCCGCATACCCTTTGGGCCGAGGTTATCTACCCCTACGTCAACAACTACCAGGTCTTCCTGTGCATCACCGGTGGCGGGCGGACCGGGCCGACCCAGTGGAACTACGGAGAGACGTGGTCATTCCCGGTCAACCCCGGATACGGCTGGAACACATATCTGGCCGGAAAAGCGCTTGCTGAGGTTGAAAAACCTGCCGATATCATCACGATCGGCGACTGCTCGCACGAGGCGTTCGCCAACCTGCCGGGGCGCATCGCGTGGGCGAGAGCAAATGACCGCGTCCACTACAGCGGCTGGAAAGGCGGCGGCTACAACGCCTGGCCAAACGGTGACACCGATTACATGAAGGACGAGTTCTCGCGCCACAACGGCGGGGAGAATCACGCCTACGCCGACGGGCACGCCAAGTGGAGTTCGAGCATGGCCACATGGAGCCGCGGCTACGACATGCTGCGGCCGTAGCCCTCGCCGAACTGTCCATTTTCTGGTCTGCGACCAGGGGACCCCGTCCGAGCATCGACGGGGTCTTTTCTCTGTCGGAAGGAAGTATTCGCCCTGATCATGGCGAATAGGAGCCCAGACGCAAAGACACCGGTGGAGGAGGCGTACCACGTATGCGATACGCAATGATCGCGCTTGCTTTCATGCTCATCCCCGTCAGCGCACCTGCGGAGCCTGTCGAACTCGCTAACCCGAGTTTTGAGATTGACGAGAACGCCGACGGCGCGGCCGACGGCTGGCGCGAGGCCGTCCACGGCGACAACTTCGAACTCGAACTCACCGATGAAGTCGCTTCTGACGGGGCGCGATCGATGCGCATCACCGGCCTCCCCGACCACGGCGATCGGGCCTGCGTCGGCCAGAGCGCGCCTCTGCACGAGCTACCGGCGGCGTACCGGTTTGCGTTCGATGTGCGTGGCGAGGGAACGGCGACCGCTCTCTTCCGCCTCCGCTACAACCCACCGGACGGGCCCGATGAAGAGGATAAGACGTGGCATTTCAACGTCCCGGAGATGACTCCGGATGAATGGACACGGAAGGTCATCGAGATCGGTGTGCCCGACGAGATCAAGGCCGTCGGCTCGGCAAGCCTCGAATTCTACCTCTACCAGAAGGGAGAGGGCGATCTCTTCTACGATAACGTGGCGATCGAAAAACTCGCGGAGTGGACGCCCCCGGCCGAGCCGGAGCCAGAGCCAGTGGCCGACGCGGACGGGGAAATCGAGGCCACCACGGAGGTGGTCTTCCGCAATCCCGGATTCGAGGAGGCGGACGATGACGGCTTGCCCGCCGGCTGGAACTTCGCGTCCCACGGTGAGGGCTGGGAGGCCGGCATAACCGACGAGGAAGCGTATTCCGGCGAGATTTCGGCCTACATCACGGGCGGCCCCGACCATGGGGACCGCGCGGCGCTTGTGCAGGTGTCCGCGCCAGTCGAGATCCGTTCCGGGTACCGACTCACCTTCTACGCGAAGGGCACCGGCGACCCGAGGACCGGCACATTCCGATTCCGCCACCAGCGCGAGGATGAGGACGACCGGCATCAGACGGAGTACTTTACCGTCGAAATGGCAGAGGACGAGTGGGTGAAGAATGAGTTCGAGTTCACGGCCAGTCGGAGAGTTCGCGAGATCGGCGTCTCCCCCATCGAGGTGATCCTCTACCAGCGCGGTGAGGGCACGATCTACTACGACGATGTCTCGGTGGAACCGATCGAAGCGCCGCCGGTGAGCCTCAACAACCCGGGCTTCGAGCAGGACGAGGATGGAGACGGCCTCCCTGACGCATGGCGAACCTTCACGTCCGGCGAGGGCTTTGAGTTCACACTCTCGGAGGATGCGCACTCAGGCGAGTACGCCGCCTGCATCACCGGTCTGCCCGACCGCGCCGACCGCGCATGCTGGGGGCAGACGACCCCGAGCAGCGTCATGGCGCCGGGCTTTCGCCTGACCTTCTGGGTGAAGGGCGAGGGCGTTCCAACAGGCATCTTCCGCTACCGCTACAGGGACGAGAACGGCGAGGATGCCGACGACACCCACCACTTCGCCATCGACGACATTGACGCCGACGAATGGCGGGAGAAGGAATTCGAATTCGCGACCCGGCGCGAGGCGCTTGCGGCGGGCGAATCGAGAATCGAACTGCTGCTCTACCAGCGCGGAGAGGGAACGCTGTGTTACGACGATGTCGAAATCCAGCCCCTCGCGGAGGCGCCGACTCCCGAACTCTCGCCTGCGCAGCAGGCGCTGCAGACGCCAAGGCGCCCCGTGGACGAGCGAGTGGCGCTGCAGAACCCTCCGGACTTCACGTGGC
>JAWLDL010000433.1:0-2671 GCA_041686675.1 Spirochaetia bacterium
CCGCCTGGAGCTCGAGGGCAGACGCCATGAGGTGTCACTGCGGCTCGGCGAGCTCCTCGGGTACGACGAACCGGTGGACCCGGCTTCCACCGAGTTCACCGCCCCGGGGCTCGACCCGAAGTCCGCGCCAACCGGTCCGGCATTGGAGCAGGCCGAGGCACAGATGCAGGCGGCGAAGGCACAGCGCCGGGCGGCCGGGCTTTCCTTCGCTCCGCGTGTTGACGGCTTCTATACCGACACCGCCCGATCGGGTCCCGACCGGGATTTCACCTCCGAGTGGCAGGCCGGGTTGTCCGTGACGATCCCCCTCCTCACCGGTGGTGAGCGCGCAGCCCGCTTTGCCGGCGCGGACGCGGAGCTCGCCGCGGCTCGCAGCGCTCGGGAGGCGGCGCGAATCGGCCAGAACCGCGAGCTCTCCGGAGCACAGCGCAGCTATGAGATCGCCGGCGAGCGGCGCCGGCTTACCGCCCGCGCCGCAGACAACCAGGCGACCTCCGTGAGTTCGACACGTGACCGCTACGAGGAGGGACGGACTTCGCTCAGCGATCTTCTCCAGGCAGAGGCGGACCTCCTGGAACTCCGGATATCCGAGCGGCGGCTTCTGTACGAGCAGGTACTCGCCTTCGTCGCCTACCACCGGGCGGCGGGCGAGTTGTCCATAGACCTGGTGGAATCCCTGACTGAGGAGTAATGCGATGAAAACACACGGAAACAATAGATTTGCAGCGATACTGGCACTGACGGCAGCCGCGGCTCTCACCGTGCTGATGGCCGGGTGCGCCGGCGACGGCGGCGGCGCCGGAGGAGCCGATACCGCCGCAGCCGGCGCGACATCCGCCGAGCGCCCTGTCGCGGCGCGCGTGCAGCAGCCGGAGTATCGGGTGCTCGAGAACCGCATCTCCTACGTGGGTACGGTGTTTGCCGGACAGGAAGTGCGCGTGATTTCGCGGGTTCAGGGCACGCTCTCTGCTCAGGCCTTCCCCGAGGGCGAGCGGTTCGAGCAGGGCGACCTTCTCGGACGGCTGGAATCGCCGGAGATCGACGCTGCGGTGGAGCGTGCCGAATCGGAAATGGATTACTGGTGCACTCGCCACGAAACCGATACGCGCCTCGTCGAGCAGGGCGCTCTTGCCCCCGAGCAGGCCCAGGCGAGTGAACGGGCGTGCCGCAGCGCACGCGCAGGATTCGACGAGGCCCGTGCCCAGCTGGACAAGACGCGTGTCGAGGCTCCCTTTGCCGGAGAGGTGCTGGACTGGCTCGCCGAGCCCGGCCAACCTCTCATGCCCGGTCAGCCGGTGGTGCTCATCGGTAGCCCCGCCCGGGAAGTCCGAGTGGACGTGGTGGAGGAAGACATTGAGCGCGGCGTCGATGTCGGCACGACCGCAGCCATGCGACTGGGCGCGGAAACCGTGGTGGAGGCACCCGTAACCAGGGTTGCGCCAGCCTCATCAGGTCCCGCACGAGCGTTCGCGGTGACCGTGCCGATTCCGGCCACGGGGGCCTCGCTGCCCCGGAAGGGTGCCTCCATCAGTGTGGATTTCATCCTCGAGCGCGCGGAAGACGCTCTGGCCGTGCCATCCCGTGCAATCGCCGGCCCGGTGGCCGATCCGGTTGTCTTCGTGATCTCGGACGGGACCGCACACAGGCGCTCCGTGACGACCGGTGTCTCCGAAGGCGGGTGGACAGCCACGGATTTCGACTGGAACGGTACTGATCCCGTTGCGGTTACCAACGTACGCAGCCTCTCAGATGGGGCTTCCGTATTCCCGGTAGCCAAGGAGGCGCTGTCACAATGACAATTTCCGAATATTCGCTCAAGCACAGGTTCACGATATATCCGCTCTTCATTGCAACGGTGATCTTCGGACTTCTCGCATACATGAATCTCCCGATTCAACTGTTCCCCGACACCTCCCCGCCGCTGGTGAACGTGCTCACCTCCTACCCCGGAGCTGCGGCTGAAGATGTAGCAGATCTCGTCTCCGATCCGATCGAGCAGGAAGTTGCATCCCTCGAAGGCGTAGCCCGTGTGGGCTCCACATCCCAGAACGGCCTCTCGCTCGTCGAGGTGGAGTTCCGGTACGGAAACTCAGCGGACCTAGCCGCCGTCGATGTGCAGAACGCCATCGCCCGCATCCGGGATCAGCTCCCGCCGGGTATCGCCGAGCCGCAGGTACTGACCTTCTCCACCGCGGATCGGCCCGTGCTTACGGTGGGGGTGAGCGGGGAGGACCTGGTTTCCACTCGCAGGCTGGCGGAAAACATCCTTGCACCGGAGATCCAGCGCACCGAAGGCGTTGCACTGGTGGACGTGTTCGGTGGCTACAACCCCGAACTCTCGGTTCGTGTGGACCGCTCACGGCTGGATGCACACAATCTTCCCCTCGGCGCCGTCGTCGAGGCGATCCGCAGCAACAATGTCAGCCTCCCTGCCGGTGAAATCCGGAGCAGAGGGCAGCAGTACTCCTTCCGAATCGATCAGGAGGCGACGTTTCCCGAAGACATCGCATCCATCCCCATCACCACCCCGACGGGGCAGCGCGTGCTCGTCGGCGACCTCGCCGTCGTGGAGGACGGTTCGAGTGAAGACCGGTCACGATTTCGCGTGGGCGGAGAGACCACCATCGCAATGCAGGTCTTCAAGCAGGAGGACGCCAATACGGTAGAGGTG
>JAWLDL010000434.1:0-2670 GCA_041686675.1 Spirochaetia bacterium
GAGAAGCGGCACACGGCCGACGTAGAGGGAGGCACCCTGAAGGCCCCACTCCCCGGGGCCGAGCACCCAGATCTTGCGCGCGCGTATGCGATAGTAGGGAGGCTCTCCCTGCGAGGATGTGATGTCCCCGCCCTCGAGCGTCACTATGTCGTCCGGGGACCTCGTGATGTAGGCGCCGGAGTAGCGAAACTCGAGGTCGCGCCCGCGAATTTCGCGATCCCGCCGCGAGGTACCCTCCAGGAATACGCCTTCCCAGTCGTCGAGGTATATCGTCAGCTGTTCCCCGGTGAAACGCTCGCTGCTCGTGCCGCGGTCTATGACGTACTCGATGTCGCCTCTGGCGGTGATGGCCTCCGTCTCGCGGTTGAAGACGAGTTCTTCCGCGGCGATCGTGTGGATCACCCCTTCCTCGCGATCCTCCATGCGCAGCACAACACCGCCGCGCAGCCTCACGTACCGCTGCTCGATTTCGGTGAGCTCGAAGTAGCTCGACTCCAGCGCCGACTCGATCACGATCTCGCGCCCGCCCGCGCCGGGCTCCGGCTCGGTGTACTCCAGGCCGTAGTGCTCGAAGAGTCGCTGCTCGAGATCGCGGCGTGCGCCCCGCGTCGAGAGGTCGAGGCGGTCCAGCCACACCGAAAGCTCGTAGAAGCTCGCCGTGCGGATGTCCTCGGGGAGGGTCTCCTCGGCGGCGTCCGGGGTCTCGGCGGCCGCGCCTGCTTCCTGAGCCGGGAGCGCCGGCGCGCAGAGCAGCGCGAGCGTCAGTGCGAGCGCGAACGCGGCGAGAAACGGGGAAGCAGGTACTGTCGCGCGAGTTCGTCCCGGTATCACGGCACTCGTTGTCCGATGAAGCGTCCCGTGTAGGATTCCTGCACCGCCGCTATCTCCTCCGGCGTCCCCTGCGCCACCACGCGCCCGCCCTGCGCGCCGCCCTCGGGTCCGAGGTCGATGACGTGATCGGCCTGCATGATCACATCGAGGTTGTGCTCGATGATGGCGACGGTGTTCCCCTTCTCCACGAGAAGGTTCAGAACCTCGATGAGCTTTCGCACGTCCTCGAAGTGCAGCCCCGTGGTTGGCTCGTCGAGGATGTAGAAGGTCCGTCCGGTACTGCGTTTCGAAAGCTCGAGGGATAGCTTTACCCGCTGAGCCTCACCGCCGGAGAGGGTGAGCGCGGACTGTCCCAGTTTGAGGTAGTCGAGTCCAACCGCCTGCAGCGTCTCGAGCCGCCGCGCGATCTGCGGAACGGCAGAGAAGAACTCGAGCCCCTCCTCGACGGTGAGCTCGAGGACGTCGTAGATGTTTTTTCCCTTGTAGTAGACGTCGAGGGTTTCGCGGTTGAACCGCTTGCCCCCGCAGACGTCGCAAGTCACGTACACGTCGGAGAGGAAGTGCATCTCGATCTTGATGGTGCCGGCGCCCTGGCAGTTCTCGCACCGTCCCCCTTTGACGTTGAAGGAGAACCGCCCGGGCTTGTACCCGCGGGCGCGTGACTCGGGAAGCGACGCAAAGAGGTCCCGGATCGGCGTGAACAGGCCAACGTAGGTAGCCGGATTCGACCGCGGTGTGCGTCCGATAGGGCTCTGGTCGATGTTTATGACCTTGTCGAGGTTCTCCACCCCGTCGATACCGTCATGGCTCCCCACCGGTCTGTGCCCCCGGCTGAGCCGGTTCTGCAGCGCGGGATGGAGGATATCACCCAGAAGCGTGGACTTGCCTGACCCAGACACCCCGGTAATGACGATAAAGGTCCCCAGCGGGAAGGCGACGTCGATTCCTTTCAGGTTGTGCTCAGCCGCCCCCCGCACCTCCACAGCCGCTCCCGTGCCCGCGCGCCGGTGCTCCGGCAGCGGGACCATCCGTCGCCCGGAGAGGTAGGCTCCAGTGAGGCTTCCCTCGTCGGCCAGCACCGCATCGAGGGTACCCTCTGCTACGATGTGCCCCCCGTGGACGCCGGCACCGGGACCAAGATCGACGATGTAGTCGGCCATGCGAAGCGTCTGCTCGTCGTGCTCCACCACGATCAGGGTATTCCCCAGGTCGCGGAGGTGCGCAAGCGTTCCCAGCAACCGCTCGTTGTCGCGCTGATGGAGCCCGATGGTAGGCTCGTCGAGGATATAGAGCACGCCGACAAGGGAGGCGCCGATCTGCGTCGCAAGCCTGATCCGCTGTGCCTCGCCTCCCGACAGGGTGGATGCCGCCCGATCGAGGGTCAGGTATTCCAGGCCGACGTTCTCCATGAACGAGAGCCGCGAGATGATCTCTTTCAGTACCTCGCCGGTGATCTGCTGCTCGGTCTCCGAGAGCTCGAGAGCGGAAAGAAAGGCGAGCTCGTCGGCCACCGACATCCCGGTAAGCTCGTGAATATTCCGCCCACCGACGGTGACCGCGAGGGCCTCCGGGCGAAGCCTCCGTCCCCCGCAGCTTTCGCAGGGCCGCTGGCCCATGAAGCCCTCGAGCCATTCCTTGATGCCCTCCGAGGTGGTCTCGCGGTAGCGGCGCTTGAGATCCTCGAGGATACCCGGAAAGGCGGTCTGGTACTCGAAACGCCCGGTATTCTCCTTGTTGACGTAGGAAACCTCGATGGGCTCCTCCGTGCCCCGAAAGATGGCCTCGAGGGCGTCGGCCGGGAGCTTCTCGAGCGGTGTGTCGAGATCGAACCCGAGATGC
>JAWLDL010000435.1:0-2661 GCA_041686675.1 Spirochaetia bacterium
AACTCCCGCCGCATCGGGGGAATGTCGTCCCAGCTCTCGAGGACGAAGGGTTCGTCCACGCGGGGACTGCCCGGGAAGTCGATCCCGAACATCTCCTTGAGCTCCCGCTGATACGTGCCCGCCTGCGCCCACATCGGGTGGATGCTTTCCATAACGGCATTGTCGCGTTCGATCTCCACTTCCACGCCGATATCGCTGCGCGTCTCGTAGTTGTGCAGCAGATAGGTGAGCCGGAACACACCCTGCTCGATGATGTCCACCGCGGTGAGGAAAACCAGATGAGTGTAGCCCTCGCGGTCGCGAAGGTGGGTCAGAAGGTCCACGGCCCGGGCGCGGTCACAGCGGAGAAAGGCAAGGTTGTCGCGTCTGCGTCGTGGCTCGGATACGCCGAAGCGGGTTTCCAGTTCGTTCAGTAGTTGTTCCATGGTTTCGTTCCTACCAGTTGTAGTCCGGCATGTTCCAATCCTTGACGATGCGCTTCTGGTTCTCTTTGTACCAGTCGAAGTGCTCGGCATAGTAATTGGCGCCTTCGCCCTCGCCGTTTCGAATGAGGGTCTTGAGCTTCTTGAATCCCGCGAGAATGGCTTCCGGCCGGGGCATGCAGCCGGCGATGTACACATCGACCGGGATGTACTGGTCGATCCTGTTGATCGTGTTGTAGCTGTCCCAGTACATACCACCGTTTATTGTGCAGCTGCCGAGGCCGATGACGAACTTCGGATTCTGCATCTGCTCGTAGCTGCGGATGATGCGCTTCAGGGTCTTCAGCGAGACGTAGCCGCCGATGATGAAGACCGAAGACTGCCGTGGAGTAGGGCGTCCCTGTATACCGTAGCGGTAGGCGTCGAACCGTGCGGTCATGAGGGGCCGCAACTCTATGGCACCGCATCCGGTGCCGAAGCCGAGGACCCACAGGCTCTGCGATCGGGCCCAGTTCAGGAACTTCTCGATTGCACCACGAAACGGCGCCTCCACGTGAGGACGCGCCGAGCAGAAATGGCCGGTGTCCTCGATGGGCATATCCGCATTCGGAAGCTGGATCCTGCCGCGCGTGGAGCGGGCATCGTCCTCGGCTTCGGGTGTTTCGGGAACTATGGTCTGTCTGTTTTCAGCTTCACTCATGTTCGGGCTCCTACAGGGCCGTAAGAATCACGGCGACCACGCCGATCGCCGCGGGTATCTTGAGAAAGAATCGAATGGACTGATCCGCCCGAAAGCGGGGGAAGGACACCCCTACTATCAGCGTCATCATGTAGAGCGCAAAGGTCTTCAGCACCATCTCGAAGATGTTCGTGGCGCCACCGAGAAAGAGATTCATATAGAGCACCAGCTTCGCGCCGTTGAAAATGGCACGGTTGCTCTGCAGCATACCCATGTAGCTGCTCTGGTATTCGGTCGGTGGGCCGATCGGGATCTCCTGCGGGGCGGTGACGATGCTGAAGGGATTGTTCATCGTCATCCCGAGAAAGGCGACGAGGGCCGCGATCGTCGCAAGCGGATTCGTGAACAGGTTCCACGACAGCACGCTCCCCTGCTGTGCCGCGACGAGCTCGGTGACCGACAGGGTGCCGTGCTGAATGACAAGCGCGATCACGCCGAGCGTGAAGGGCACCTCGAAGGCGGTCATCTGAGCGAGTCCGCGGGAGACGCCGATGGCGCTGTAGGGATGACCCCCTTCACCGGCGCCGAGCGCCATGCCCAGCTGGCCGAAGAATATGAAGTAGATCACCAGCAGTACATCGCCGGCAAAGGCAAAGTTGCCGAACACGGGCGATCCGAAGATCACCGGAACGAACATCAGCGTGCCGATGCCGCCGGCAAGCCGGAAGACCGGTCCGAGGTAGAACATCACACCGTGGGAAATCGAGGTCCGCTTGGCGTTGTTCTTTATGATGTCGATGTAGGGCTGCCACACCGGAATGCCGATGCGCCCCTGCACGCGGGCCCGAATCCGGGCGGTCGTGCCCATCAGCAGAATGCCGTAGTTGAACACGATGAACAGGGTGAGCGCCGCGTATGCTATCCGGAGAAGGAGAGGCTCCGTCATTTACATGCCTCCTGCGATGAGATAAAGAACGGCGACGAGAAGCAGGATGTGCAGCGCATAGGTCTGGCCGTTGCCGGAGTAGATCCGCCGGACCGCGCCTCCCATCGAGGAAACCGCTTCCTGTATGCCGTTCCAGAATCCGATGACGCCCGGGCGCGTGAGGAATCCGAGTGCCCGGTAGTAGGGGGTGAAGAAGTTGTGCGCGTAGTGGGTGGTCTCGGGGCGCTCGGGGCGCTCAGCGGCAAAGACGATGTTGAACTGTTCCACCCGCTGCGGCGTCTTCATTACGACAAGCAGCCAGACGAGCGGGAGGATGAAGACCCCCATGGTCACGTACATCACCACATTCCCGTTCCAGTAGCCGAGGGCGCTCACCACCGTGTAGCCGTCGAAAGCTACCGTGCTCGCGATGTAGGGCGAGACGGCCGCTGCTATGGGCTCGAGGATGATGGTCGGATACATGGAGATCACCATGATGCCGGCAACCAGTGCCACCTGCGGGACCAGAAGCCATACCGGTGCTTCCCGTACGTCGGCAAGCTCGTCTTTCGGCTGGCCGAGGAAGACCGCGTGGATCAGCTTGAAGAGGTAGAGAAAGGCAATCGTACTCGCGA
>JAWLDL010000436.1:0-2656 GCA_041686675.1 Spirochaetia bacterium
CACGGAAACGGCGCGGATGAGCGCGCGATAGGGGTCGGTATCGTTCTCGAGCCCGATGATTACCGGCCACAGAGCGCCGGTCGCGCGGTTCTGCAGCGGCTCGACGGCAGCGTGGACGTTGTCCCTGATGCCCTGAAGCTCGTCGCCGTATACGAGGAGGATTCCCGGCTCCTGCTCGCCGTTGATCCACGGTGACATACGCTCGCGCATCTCTTCGACGGCCCCGGGCATCCGGACGAACTCGGCGGCGGTGCCCAGAGGCTCGCCGTTGGAGCCGCGGCGCTCCACCACCCGCGTAAAGCGTCCCTCCTGCGTGGTCTCAACGAATGCGTTGAGAGCGCCGCTGGCCCGCTCGGTGAGCCAGATCACCTCATCCATCGGGGTGGAGAGCACGAACTCCCGCAGCCGTTCGGCCACTTCGGTATCACGCTCCCCGTCGGCGAGGTCGACTACCACCGAATAGCCGGCGAGCTCGTCCGCACGGTCGGCAAGGATCCCGCGCGTGTCGAACGCCGCGTCGAGAACGGGGCCGTGTCGATCATCCTCGAGAACGGGAAAGCGAAACAGGAAGAGCCCGCCCTCCTCGCTCGCGGCAACCGCGCCGTGGCGATACGCCTGGTCGGCTATACGGGCAACGAGGTCCGAGATCAGCTCGGGCTCCAGTTTGTTGAGCTGTCGGTAACTCCCAATCTCGAGCAACAGATAGTACATGGTCCGCCGATAAGAGTATCGGCCGGCCGGGTCGCCTCACTTAGCCGGAGGGTTACTCGTAGTGCTCGGCTTCCGGGTCGGCGTGGTCGACGAGGCCGATGCTGTCGATTTCGCCGCGGTACTCCGTCCCGTAGAGACGATCGAAGAGCTGCTCCATTCCTTTGGTATCGAGGTCGGTAAACTGCACCCCGAAGTACATGCGCCCGGAGTCCTTGTACTTGCGCATGATACGGCCTCTCGCCGGGATCTCCGCGTCGTCGAGGTGTATGACGAGGTCTATGTCCTCGTAGAGGCTCATCGAGGGGCCGTCAACAGGATAGCTGAACAACACGCCGGAGCCGCTTATGTCGATGAGCTGGGATTCGTCGTACTCCTCTTTCACCGGTTGCTCCCGGAAGTATCCGTTGACCTTCAGCGAGTAGGCGAGAATACGGCTGAGCTGCAGTACGAACTCCACGGCCTGTGCGTCAAAGCGGGTGACGTCCCGGCCGCTCTTCATCATGTAGAGGTAGCCGACGACGTACTCCTGATAGAGCACGGGACAGTAGAGCTCTTCCCAGATTTCCTTGTCGTTGAGGCTCTTCACGATCTGGCTGATCGTATCGAGCATGGTGAAGACCTCGCCGCCTGCGCGCTTCTCCACCTCGATCGCCTCCTCCTGGGTGAGAACGCGATCGCGCACATCCCGCGGAAGACTCTGAAAATCGGACTGCGGGAAGGGGAGAATCAGGATCTTACCGGACCGTGCGATGACGCGCTCCTGAAAGGCCTGCGGCTTTCGCTCGCGGAACATCACGATCTTATTGTCGCTTGCGTGCTCGCCGGCCTTCTCCCGGAAGGTCCGCAGAAGCTCCGAGATCTGGGTCGCGTCGAAACCCGGGTCGAAGGACGGTTCCTCCACCGACTCGTAGTTCTCGGAGGCGGGGTAACTGAGATCCACCCGGGTGCCTTCCACCATGAAGCTGACGCTGATCCCCTCGGGGCTGAGGATTCGTTCGAAACCGCGGCTGAGGTCACGATACACGACCTCGGGCTGCCGCAGCACGAGGGCGTCGTTGCGCATGTCCGTAATCTTGGTCTTGAAGGTGATTACCTGGCCGCGAAAGCGCATGAATGCAACCACTTCCTCATTCAGCTGCGCGTTGAGCCCTGAATCTCCCGCCGGGTGGAGCACCAGCTCGTCCTCGGTCATCGAAACGAGCACGTAGCCGTAGCGCTGCGTCTCGTAGTGAAGCTCGATCGGGAGGTGCTTTTCGATCGCGTTCTTGAAAATGAACTCTTTTTCGATGCGGCGAATTTCTCGAGACATGTGCGCCCGTGCCTACCTCAGAAGCTCAGAAGTGTGGGCCCCTCGGACCCCGGTTCGAAGATCGGTCGTTCGCCATCCTCGTCGATCCGCGTGAGATCCACGAGGATGTCGGAAATATACCATGAGCCGTCGGTTTCCGCCACGTAGATTTCGCCGTTCGTCCGACCGCCCCGTGTTCCGAATGCGACAACCGGCGCGCGGTAGGTGGTCTCCGAGAGTCGCACCAGGGCGCCGATGCGCACGTCCGCTTCGATCTCGGCGCGCTCGAGCATATATCCGAGTCGCTGCTCGAGGTCGGCACGGACTCCGGAGGCGAGAAGCGCACGCGGGATGCGCCCGGCGGCGAGCTCGCGAAAGAGCTCCTCGACCGCGGAGAGAACCGGTTCCGGGCCGTCGAGGCGATCCTCGAGCTCTCCGATAACGACGTCCTCGGGAATGCGGCGGATCACGCCCTGCGTCGAGACCCGGGGAACCTCGGCGCCGGGTGCGGCGCCTGATGCAGCACCAGCGCTCCCGCCGGACTCCCCGTCGCCGGCGTCGGCTGACTCCGCGGCCCGGGGCTCGCCGCCTGCACGGTCGCCGGGGCCGCGATCGCCGGGCCCGCGGTCGCCGGTCCCGGATTCGTCACGGGTACAG
>JAWLDL010000437.1:0-2649 GCA_041686675.1 Spirochaetia bacterium
TCCCCGGAGAGGATACCGCGGGCCGGCAGCAGCCCGATCCCGTCGTGAGAGGCGAGGAAATTGAAGAAGCTCACCTCGTCGCTCGGACGCTCGAGGCCGGCGGCCCATTCGGTGAGATGACCGGTATCCTCCCGCAGGAAGGCGTCGAGCACGAGCGGCGGAAGCGAAAAGTTGTAGACCATATGGGCCTCGTTGTGCCCGTCGCCGAAGTAGCTCAGGTTTTCCTCGTGAGGCACGTTGGTCTCGGTGATGATGACGACCCACGGCGCGATGTCCTCGAGTACGGTGCGGAAGAGCTGGACGACGAGGTGCGTCTTGGGGTGATGGATCGACGGATGGCCGATTTCCTTCCACAGATAGGCGATTGCATCGAGGCGGATGATGCGGGCGCCACGCTCGATGTAGAGCAGCAGCACGTCGAGCATCTCTTCGAGCACCCGCGGGGAGGCGAAGTTGAGGTCGACCTGATCCGCGCTGAAGGTGGTCCACACGTACTTCGTCCCCTCCGCCGTCTCGAATGGCGTAAGGAGGGGATGAGCACGGGGTCGCACGACCATGCTGAGGTCGGTGTCGGGATCCGCGGTAATGAAGTACTCGGTGTACGGCTGCTCGCCCTTTAGGAAGCCCTCGAACCACCGACTCTGCGCCGAGCAATGATTGAGTACGAGATCGGCCATGAGGCTGTAATCGGCACCGATACGTTCGATATCCGACCAGTCACCCATCTGCGGATTCACCCGGCGGTAGTCGATGATGGAGAAGCCGTCGTCGGAAGAGTAGGGCCAGAACGGAAGAATGTGAACGCCCGAAACCGCGCCCTCGGCCTCCTCGTCGAGGAAGCGATAGAGACGGGACAGCGGCGTCTCGTCGGTGCCGCGAAATTGATCCCCGTAGGTGATCATGACCGTGTCCCGCTCGGTGACCGGCAGCCCGCTGCGAGGCGAGGCCGCGGCCCCCTGCGTCGCCCCTGCCTCCGGGGGCGACGGACGCTTGATGCGCTCGGCGTAGCGCAGGAGCAGTTCGTGGACGCGAGCCGCCGCGGACTCGCCGGTGTCGGGGCCATAGATCTCCGAGAGCAGGTCGTAAATGCGCTCTTTCATATCGGTACTGTAGGTGCATGAGCGCCGATTTTGCAAGCGTTCGCTCGGCACGTGTACATCCGCCCGGTACACGGCCTATAATTATGGAACCGATGAAACTAGCCGTCTTTCACTACCATCTTCGCCAGGGAGGCGTGACTGGTGTGGTCACGCAGGCATGCATTGCACTCGGCCTGCACTCCGACGCGGTCGACGAGGTGATTCTCGTCACCGGTTGCGATGAGAATACCGACACCGTCATCTCACGGATACAGTCCGCATCGCCGGAGCTCGAGGTATCGGTGCGGGTGCATCCCGAGATAGCCTACGTCTCCGAGCAGTCCGATGTGTCGATGCCGGCACTCGAGGCACGAATCGTTTCCATCCTTACCGAGAACTATCTCTCGGAAGACATCGTGTGGTGGGTGCACAATTACCACCTCGGGAAGAACCCTCCCTTCACCTCGGCGCTCATTGACGTCCTCGAGACCGAGCCCGGGCAGCGAGCCATCTTCCAGATCCACGACTTCCCCGAGTGCGCCCGCTTCGAGAATCTTGCCGAGCTGCGCACCCACATGAGCGGAAGCGTATACCCCGTACTGCCCAATCTCGCCTACGCTACCATCAACCTCCGCGACAGACGCCTGCTCATCGAGGCGGGTATTCCCGAGAGCGCGGTCGTCGCGCTTCCGAACCCGGTTCCGAGCCCCTCGACCGGCGGGGCTTCGACTGCCGGGCCGGCGCCGCAGAACACCGGCACCGGCGCGCCTGATCGCCGTGAGGTTCTCCACCGCCTCGGGGCCGCCTGCGGTGACAGGTTTCCTCGCTTTGATCCCGACGGGCTGCTCGTTCTCTACCCGGTGCGGGCCATTCGCCGGAAAAACGTGCTCGAGGCGGGCTTTCTTACGAGGCTCCTGAACACCGAGCTCTCGCCGCCGGCAAACCTCATCCTTACGCTGCCGGGCACCTCACCGCTCGAGAAGCCCTACTCGGACATGGTGGAGGCCGCCTTCGAGGGCGGGATTCTACCGGGCATGGCGGGCATCGGCGACGAGCTCGAGGCTGCCGGCCTCAGCTTCGAGGACATCGCGCGCACGGCCGACCTCGTGGTGTCCACGAGCGTCCAGGAAGGATTCGGGTACGCGTTCTTTGAAGCGCCCCTGCGCGGCACCCCCCTGGCAGCCCGCTACCTCGACGTGCTCAACGGCCTCGACCATCTTTTCGAGGGCTATCCGCACGCCTTCTACCGCGAGCTCCGGGTGCCATTCGAGAGCCCGAGCATCGATTCCATCCGCGCCATCCTTCGCATCCGCTACGAGGAGTACCTCGAGCGCGCCTCACAGAGCATGCCCGAGGCAACCCGTCGCCGCGTGGCCGCAGAGATCGCAGAGATGCTCGACGCCCCCACGATCGACTTCTCCTTCCTGATGCCGCAGATACAATATGCCTATGCGAAAGACCTTGCCGATGAAGGCTTCGCCAACGAGGTGCGGTCGCTGAACTTCGAGGTGATCGGCCCGCTGTTGAAGCTTCTCGAATCACCCCGATCGCAGGGGGGCGCCTCGGGCAT
>JAWLDL010000438.1:0-2646 GCA_041686675.1 Spirochaetia bacterium
GAAACATCGACTACGCCGCGACAGGTACCGCGGGGCGGAGCTTCCTCGGTATCGATCAGATCGTGAACCCGGAAATCGAGGCGGCGGAGGCGATTCTCCGCAGCATCGAGCGTGGCGCTACGAGCGACGTGATGCTCTTCGAACGGGCAGGCGTCCAGATGCGCCACATAAACGTCGACCGGACCTCCTACTTCAAGGACAAGACCCTCCAGGAGATAAACCAGCACTTTCAGTTCTCCTTCCTCGTCGCGGTGCTTGTGCGGCAGAACGACTACATCATCCCCTCGGGGGACACCTACGTCCGCGAGGGAGATCTGCTCTACATCGTCGCAACCGAGGGGAACTTCGAGGGACTGTTCGACTACCTCGGCAAGCGCAAGCAGGAGCTCAAGCGCATCGTCATGCTCGGTGGTGGTAAGATCGGAAGCCTCATCCTCGATCACTTCTTTACGCAACCGAAGGGGCAGAGCGGGCGGGGGCAGCGGATGATGCGTCGCATTGTCGGCGGGTTCGGCGGCGGGAAGCCCAGCGTGAAGGTGGTCGAGCGGGACTACGCCAAGTCCAGGCAGATCTCCGAGCGCTTTCCCGACGCCCTCGTTATTAATGCCGATATCACCGACGAGGGCATCTTCGAGGAAGAGCACTTCCAGAACTCGGACCTCATCATTTCCGCCACGGACAACCAGGAGCTCAACATCGTCAGCGCCGTTTACGGCAAGAACCTCGGTATTCGCCGCGCCGTGGTACTCGTCAATAAGCTGAACTATGCCAAGATCGCCGCCAATGTCGGGATCGACGTGACGGTCAGTATCAAGAACGCTGTTGTGAACTCCATCCTCAAGATCATCCGGCGGGGGAAGGTGCGCAGTCTCCACAGCATTTCCGACGGGCGCGTGGAGATTCTCGAGCTCACCGTAGACGCCGGGAGCCCGGGAGACGGGCATCGCATAGAGGACGTGAAGCTTCCATCGGCCTCTCTGATCGTGTCGGTGGCGCGCGGCGAGGAGCACGTGATACCCCATGGAGGCTATGTGCTGCAAGCCGACGACAATATCATTATTATTACCAAGAAAGAGTTCGTTGATCGTGTGCAGGGACTGTTCTCCGCGCGATCCTGAACGGCCTCAAAACCCGTATCACCCGGAGAGGTAAAAATGAAACGCGGTCTACTTGCAATTCTACTCATGGTATCGGTGTCGTTGAGCACCGCCCTTGCCCAGACCGACGTCTTCGGAGTCGGCGTTCTGCTGGGAGAACCCACCGGAATCTCCGCCAAGGTCCGCCTGGGGCCGACATCCGCTATTGATGCGGCCGCCGCATGGTCCTTCGTAGATGAGGGCTCGTTCTACTTTCACGCCGACTATCTCATGCACTTCAACGACGTGTTCACCGTCGACCCCGGTGAGCTGCCGCTCTATGTCGGCGTAGGAGGCATGGTATCGCTTCGCGAGGATCCGCTGCTCGGTATCCGAATTCCGGTAGGCCTGGCCTATGAGTTCGACACAGCACCGCTCGACGTGTTCTTCGAGATAGCACCGGGGATGGGCCTCTTTCCCGAAACGAGCCTGGAGTTCGGCGGCGGAATCGGTATCCGCTACTACTTCGGCACCTCATCGGCTGCCGGCTAGGGGCCTGCATGGCGACTGCAGCCGGCGTCGAAGCAGAGGTATTTGATGAGCTCGTCCGAGCGAGCTCGCGGCTTTCACGGGAGTTCGGATTCAGGGATCTGGTGTCGGTGCTCGTCGAGCAGGCGGTGGACATCTCCGGGTCCGAGCTTGCGTGTCTCTATCTCTACGAGAACCCCGAGGAGCCGGGCGGAAAGCTCAAGCTCTATTACCAGCGCGGCCGCTACCAGGTGCCCCGGTCGATGGATGCCGAGGCGGAGTTCGTCGAGTTCCTCGAAGACAGCGACGAGTCGCTGGTAGTGCTCGACCGCGGGCAGCCGTTTTTCGGTGACATCTTTCTCCATCCGGAGATGAACAGCGGCATCGCCCTGCCACTGAGCACGCTCAAGGCACGAATCGGCGTGCTGGTCCTCAACTCGAAGTTTCCGGCGTATTACGGGAAGGACCGATTCTATTTCCTCGACTCCTTCACCAAGCTGGCGAGCGGCATGCTCGACAATCGTCGCCTCTTCGACGAGCTCAAGGAGCAGCTGCGGCAGATCGAGTCCCTCGAGCGCTATCAGGAGAACGTATTCTCCTCGATGACGAACCTCCTCATAACCGTGGGCCGCGAGGGCCGCATCGAGTACTTCAACGAGGCGGCCGCAGAGCGTCTCAAGCTGACCGGGGAGGACATCGGCACACCCTTCGCCCGCCTGTTCAGGAAGGCCTTCCACAAACGGGTGTTCGACCGGATCGAGCAATGCGAGGAGACTGGCGAGCTCATCGTCGGCATCGAGGGCATCTACAGGAAAGACGGCGGTGAGATGGACTATTCCCTCAACATCTCGCCGCTGAAGGGAAAACGCGGGCGCCACGAGGGCATCACCCTCCTCTTTGCCGACCAGACGAGGGAGCGCGAGCTCAAGAAGCGGATGAACGTCGCGGTGGAAGAGCGGCGCTACGTCAAGGACATGTTTGCCCGCTATCTCTCCAACGAGGTCGTTCAGAACCTCATGGATAATCCCGAGCTCATAAAGCC
>JAWLDL010000439.1:0-2646 GCA_041686675.1 Spirochaetia bacterium
CGATCAACCGAGTCGACGAACCGGCGGATGAGATCCTCCGGCAGGGGATGCACCATGCCGAGCTTCAGCACCGACGCCCGCGGATAGAGCTCGCGCACATAGGCATATGCAATGCCGGAGGTTATGAAGCCGATCTTCGTATCGCCCATTTCCATGCGGTTTATCTCGAGCGTGTTGGCGTCTGCGGTCATGCGAGCGAGTCGCTTCTCCACCTCTACGTGCCGCAGTTTCGCGTAGGCTGGAATCATCACATACTTCCTGATGTTGCGGGTGAAGCCTTCCGTGGCGGGAAGCTCGCTGCGCGGGCCGGCGGTCACCACGCTCTGGGAGTGTGAGATCCGGGTGGTGCTTCTGAGGATAACCGGCGTGTCATAGGCCTCGGAGATCTCGAACGCGAGCTTCGTGAAGTCCTTTGCCTCCTGGGAGTCCGCAGGCTCGAGCATCGGCAGCTTCGCGTGGTAGGCATAGTTGCGGTTATCCTGCTCGTTCTGAGAGGAATGCATGCTCGGATCGTCGGCACAGGCGATAACGAGTCCGCCTTTCACGCCGATGTAGGAGCTCGTGAACAACGGATCTGCGGCCACATTCAGGCCTACGTGCTTCATGGTGACAAGAGTCCGTGCGCCGGCGAGTGCCGCGCCGATGGCGACTTCGAGAGCGACCTTTTCGTTCACCGACCACTCGGTGGTCACTCCATCATAGTCGGTCAGGCTTTCGAGAATTTCGGTCGACGGCGTGCCGGGATAGCCCGTTCCAACCCGACAGCCCGCCTCCCAGGCTCCCCGAGCGATCGCCTCATTACCAGAGAGAAGCAACTTGTCCATATGAGTCTCCTTCTGACGGGGACGGAGGTTCCCCTGATGACGGTTACTGCCATGCGTATACTTAATTCTACCCCCTGGTTTCGGAATCGGTCAATGAAAGAATGAATCGTTCATATATCCTGAATCCAACGCAGTGAATGTTGCTGTATCCAAACGATACCGGCACAAAACAATTTTCCGAATTGACAGGTGGCGAACCTCGCACGACACTTTTTAGTAGGGGTGCGGCCGCGTGTAAGCCCGGCGGGGGCCCGGCGGCGCGAAACGTACACCCGAGGAGGCACGATGCACGACGAGCCGAATACAAAATCGAAGGAAAACTCCGGCGCACGACCGAAACAGAAACCGAGTCTGCACGACACGGTGCTCGGTCAGTTCAATCTGGCTGCGGATCGCTGCGAGCTCGACCCCGACATCAGACGGATCCTGTCGGCAACGAACAACGAACTGGTGGTGCATTTCCCGGTCCGCATGGATTCGGGTCGGATCGAAGTCTTCAGCGGGTACCGAGTGCAGCATAACAATGCGCTAGGCCCCTACAAGGGGGGGCTCCGGTATCACCCCTCGGTGCAGATCGAGGAGGTAAGAGCCCTCGCGATGTGGATGACGTGGAAGGCGGCCATAGCACGCATCCCCTATGGCGGGGCCAAAGGGGGCATCACCCTCGACCCCGCCGACTACTCGGAGACCGAGCTCGAGCACATTACCAGGCGATTTACATACTCTCTCGGCAATAACATCGGGCCCGACTATGATATTCCGGCACCCGACGTGAACACCAACGCGCAGATCATGGCCTGGATTCTCGATACCTACCTCACCACCAAGCCACCCGACGAGCGCCAACGCTGCATTCATGTGGTCACCGGCAAGCCGGTGGAAGCCGGAGGTAGTGAGGGCCGCGACCGGGCTACCGGCGAGGGCGTGTACTATGTGGTGCAGAAGTGGGCCGAGGAACAAGGCAAGCGCCTGGAAGACCTCACCTTCTTCGTACAGGGCTTCGGCAATGTCGGCTCCTGGGCCGCTCGTTTTCTCGCCCGGGCGGGCGCCACGCTCAAAGCGGTGGAGGACGTCACCGGTGCCATATCCAATCGCAACGGCATCGACCCCGAGGAACTGCACAAGCATGGGGTTCAAAACGGCGGCATCGCCGGCTATGAGTCCGCCGATCCGGTCGACCATCGTGAGTTCCTGGGGACGGAGGCAGATGTGTTCATACCGGCGGCACTGGAGAACCAGATTACCGGCGAGACAGCGCCGCTGCTCAATGCATCCCTCGTGGTCGAGGCCGCGAACGGCCCGACAGATGCCGAGGGCGAGAAGGCGCTCGCATCGCGGGGCATCGAGGTCCTGCCCGATATCCTGTGCAACGCGGGCGGCGTTATCGTGAGCTACTTTGAATGGCTTCAGAACAAACGGGCCGAGGTCTGGCGACTCGAGGAGGTCGAGAGCAAGCTCGAGCGAACAATGTCCGAGTCCTACGAGCGGGTCGCCCGCGCCGCGCGCGAGTACGACACCGACTGCCGCACGGCCGCGTACATCGTGGCGCTCAAGCGGCTGGAAGTTCTGTACAAAGAACGCGGCATCTTTCCCTGAGCGGCCCCCGGGCTATCCTCCTTCCCAAAACGGGGCTCGACAAACCTCCGTCCCCAACCGGAAGGCGCCACGATAATCCTCCGTCCCCATTCGGAAGGCCCGGCGACCATCCTCCGTCCCCGCCCGGACCCTTGACAGCTGGGTGAATATGCAGCACACAAGGCAGCAACGCATATACACACAGAAAAGGGGTGATTGGTCGTGACCAGTATTCCGGAACTCGTTA
>JAWLDL010000440.1:0-2621 GCA_041686675.1 Spirochaetia bacterium
TGGGCACCGGACGAAAGCCAGCCCAAGCCCATGCGCCCCGGAACCGCGACGCATCGCCTCGCCGATGCCCTCGGGACGCGGGAAACGCCTCTCGAAGATTGACGTATCGTGGAAATCACATATTTCCACGATGAACCTGCCGAGAATACGGATTGTCCCATGCTCGACGCCAGCAAAGTTGCGACCTGCCCCGTCCACGCCCCCGCGGACCATCCGAAGCTGCCGCCGGAGCGTGTGGGCGTGCTGATCGCCAACCTCGGCACGCCGGACAACTACGACTACTGGTCAATGCGGCGGTACCTGAACGAGTTCCTCTCGGACCGCCGTGTGATCGACTATGCGCCGTGGAAGTGGCAGCCGCTGCTTCAGCTCATCATCCTGAGCAAGCGGCCCTTCTCCTCGGGCGAGGCCTACAAGTCCATCTGGAACGAGGAGCTGGGCGAAAGCCCTCTGATGACGATCACCAAGGCGCAGACCGAGGCGCTCGCCAATACGATGAAGGAGCGGTACGGCGATCAGGTGATGGTCGATTACTGCATGCGCTACGGCAATCCCTCCACGCAGTCCAAGGTGGACGCGATGGTCGAGGCCGGCTGCACGCGAATCCTCTTCTTCCCGCTCTACCCGCACTACGCCGGCGCCACCTCGGCAACCGCCAACGATCAGTTCTTCCGCGCGCTGATGAAACAGAAATGGCAGCCGACGGCGCGCACGGTCGAGCCCTACTTCGAGCATCCGCTCTACATCGAGGCGCTCGCGCAATCGGTGGAACGCGCCTACGGCGAGCTGGAGAACCGGCCGGACATCCTCGTGTGTTCGTACCACGGGATGCCGCAGCGCTACCTCACCGAAGGCGACCCCTACCACTGCCACTGCCAGAAGACGACGCGCCTCCTGAAGGAGCGGCTCGGCTGGCAGGATAGCGAGATCACCACTACCTTCCAGTCCGTGTTCGGCCCGGAGGAGTGGCTGCGCCCCTACACCGTGGAAGAGGTCGCGCGGCTGGCCTCGGAAGAGGGCAAGAAGCGCATCGCCGTGATCGCCCCGGCCTTCTCGGCCGACTGCATCGAGACGCTCGAGGAGATCAACGAGGAGATCAAGGAGAGCTTCGAGGAGGCCGGCGGCCGCGAGTTCACCTATATCCCCTGCCTCAACGACGATCCCGCGCATATCGAGGCGCTCTCGTCGGTGATCGACGAGAACCTCAAGGGCTGGCTCGACTGAGAGCCGGCCCGATCAGGCGCGGCACACATGAAAAGGGCGGCGCCGAGGCGCCGCCCTTCGTCGTTCCGGGATCGGGATGCGATCAGTCGGCGGCAGCAGCAGCCACGACCGCGATGATCAGCAGCGGCACGATGATGCCGGCCGCGGTGGAGGCCTGCTCGGTCTCTTCGACGATGACCGGCGGCTCCATTTCGATTTCCTGCTTCGGCCCGGTATGCTCTCCGGCGAAGGCGGGCGCCGCGAAGGCCGAGACGGCGGCGGCGAGAACGAGCTTTTTCATGTTGTCCTCCAGTGACACGCGTGCCGGGTGTCCGGCATGTCCGCGACCGGCGCGGGGCCGATCGCTTGCACCGCCGTCTAAGCAGCCTTGCATCGAAAGTGCAAATCCGCGTCAATCGTGAAAGGCACTGACGGGCGCACTGTGGTCAAATCAGCAACACCTGTGTCCCGACCTCCGCGAGTTCGAACAGCTCCTCGATGTGGCGATTGTAAAGGCCGATGCAGCCGTTCGAGGATCGCCGCCCGATCTTGCGCGTGTCGTGCGTGCCATGGATGCGGTAATAGGTCCACGACAGGTGCAGCGCGCGGGTTCCCATCGGGTTGTCCGGCCCCGGCGGCACGTAATCCGGCCACTCGGGGTTGCGCTCCTTCATCGAGGGCGTCGGCCGCCAGTCGGGTTCGGGATCCTTGAGGGTCACGCGCGTGCGGCCCCGGCGCGTCAGCTCTTCGCTCAGCGGCACGGAGGTGGGATAAAGGCGGTACGTGCGCTCGTCCTCGCTCCAGTAATGCAGCGCGCGCGACGTGGTATCGACGAGGATCGCACCCTTGGCCAGGTCGCTGAAATAAGGTTGCCAGTCGAGCGAGCGGAAGCTCGACAGGTTGCGGCGCACACCCTCCTGCGCCGGGTCGGTCTCGATCTCGGTGCTGCCGGGCATCTGTGACTGCTGCGCCACGGCCGGCGCGCCCAGCGCGGCCGCGGCCCCGGCGAGAAACGCGCGACGGTTGAAGGCCTGAACGATTCGCTTGCCGGACATCGGTTTTCACTCCGCAGACTTCGACTGTCGAAATATATGGCCGGGATGCCGCAACCGCAAATCAAACCACCGTCATCGGGGCCACACCCCGTTTGAAACCGGGGATGGCAGGGGGTAGAGCGGAAAGGTGCCAACCGCGGAGCGCCCGTGCCATGCTGCGACCCCTGATCCTGCTCGTCTCGCTGCTCGTGACACTGGCCGCCTGTGCGGCCCCCCCGACCGCGCCGCAGCTCGGCCCGGACGGCAAGCCGTTGCCACAACTCTACCGAATTACCACCGAGGACGAGCGGCGCATCCCGTTCGAGATGCTCGACTCCGTCAACGCCCTGCGCGACGCGAGGGGCGCACCACCGGTCCGGCTCG
>JAWLDL010000441.1:0-2618 GCA_041686675.1 Spirochaetia bacterium
TCGATTGCCTCCCCTGCCGCCTGAAGCAGTGCCTGCGCTCGTATCACCTCTACCCCCGTCCCGAGGGGACCCCCGGTCAACGCGGTGTAGTCGGCACCGCGTTCTGCATGAGCCTCCAGCGCCGCTCGCGTGACATCGGCGGATACCAGGGGATTGTCACCGGTGGCGCGCACCACGGTCGCGGGCTCGTACCACTCGACGGCTGCGGCAAAGCGCGCAAGCACGTCATGGGGATCACCGACGAAGAGTCCGAAACCCGAGCGCGAGGCATAGGGCGCGAGCTGTCCCGCGCTTTCGGCGTCGGTCAGCAGCACGTGGCGATCGACGGCAACCTCCCTCAGGGCGTGCATGGCATGCTCGATCACGGGGCGCCCGGCAAGCTCGGCCAACGCTTTTCGGGGAAAACGGCTGGAGCCGAGCCGTACCTGGAGGAATATCGCGGTCATCGTTCCGCCTCCCAGAGCTCCGTCACGCGGCGGGCATCCTGTTTGAAGCGGTAGCGATTCTCTCGCACCCAGTTCTGCACTTCGCGGAACAGACGCCAGCTCCGGTACAGGCCACCGCCGGTCTTCAGCGCGAATGCCGGAAACCGCGAAACCGGCAGGTCCGCCTGGTCGGCACTGAATCGAACCGAGAGGTTTTTCAGAAAGAATCGCTTGTAGCTCTCCTCGGGGGTGGCATCCTCGACGGGCGCATGTGCACTCGAGACAAGAAGCTGCGGGTCGACGTGAACCGTATAGCCCCACATATGCGCCCGAAAGCCGAAATCGAGCTTCTGCCAGTACGGAGAGAGGATGCGGTGATCATAGCCTCCCGAAAACACGAACTGCTCCCTGTTGTATATGCCCACATAGTCGTAGGGGTAGAGCGTAGGTGTTCCGGTGTAGGCGGGCACCAGCGGCAGCACCTTCAGTCTGGAACGATAGAAGGCAGGCGCCATCGCCGTCGGCAGGAGCTCCGACTTCTGATTGCGAACCAGCGGCGCCGTGCACAGATAGTTTCGCGCCCGCAGCGCGTTCTGCATCGCGTCACTCAGTCCGGATACCTTCATGTCGTTCCAGATCACATAGACGAAGTGCCCGCGCGCCTCCTGCATGGAGACGTTCACCTGCTCTCCGAGGCTCGTCTGACGTCTCAACAGGAGGAAGCGTACATCGCGGTGTGCCTGCGACAGCGACTCCACATCGTAGTGCGACCCGGCATTCTCCACCGACAGCACATCGGCAAAGCCGAGATCCAACAGCCGCTCGAAGAAGCCGCCGCGGTTGATGCTTCGCCCACGGTTGAGCACCACCAGTGTCAGGTTGATAGAAGAGGACACACCGCGGTCGACATGTCTGCCCCCGACGACCGTATACGGTAGACTTTCTTCAGTAGTTGAATGTGTAGTACTCATCACACCGCCGGCAGAGCTCCGGATACTCCGCGCGTACCTGACGGAGATGGGCCGCGCTGCCGTTCTGCCAGACTGACTCAATGCCGTCTTCAAACACGTTCCCCATCATATGCTCGCGATCCAGGTCTTCTCTGCACATCGGCACACTGCCGTCTATGAGTATGTTCAGATCGCGCTGCGTATGGCGACAGGGAAACCGGGTCAGTGGCGAGATATCGGTGACACGCCTGTCCGGCAGCCGCCCGCAGTAGTGGTCGTACTTCTGCACGATCACCTGCACGCCGCGATCCTTCCACGCCCGGTAGAAGGCTTCGACCTGCTGCTCCGTTTCGCCCATCCGTATCGTCTGCACGTAGACGCGGTCTCCATGCGCCTCTATGAGTGTATCGGCGGTTTGCCGGGCCTCCTGAAACCCGCGCCCCCGCACCCGGGTGTAACTCCCCTCATCATCGGTATCGAGATCGATGATGAAACGGGTCGAGCTCAGCTGCATCGCGGCTATCCCGTTCAATTGCTCGCCGCGCCATCCCACGCCGGACGTCTCCACGAGGAGCTCGAGCCCAGGAGCGTCCTCCACCGTGCGAATGAGCTCGGGAAGGCGCGTGTGGAGGCCGATCTCGCCCCACAGGGAGATGTGCACCATACCGTCCGGCGCGAAGGTCGCAAGCTCACCGATCAGAGCTTCGAAGCGCTCGAGCGGCATCTCCTCCCGCACCTCCAGAGCATCCGGGCGCATGAGTCGGTAGGGACTGTGGATGGGAGTCTGCACGTCGCCCTCCACCACCTGTATCGAGGTGTAGGCCGGGAGCGTGCGCAGGATCTCGGCGCGACTCTGAAGGAGCCCGGCGATCCGGGCGGCCCGGCCCTCGGCGGCCCGGCCCGCGGCAGCCCGGGTCCCGGCGCCCTCACCCGCAGCGCCTCTGCCCTCGCCCGCAGGAGCTCCGCCCCCGGAGCCGCCGCCCCCGGAGCCGCCGCCCGCGGCACCACCGGTCTCCAGCTCCTCCGCCACGCGGGAGCACAGGAGGTAGTTGCGGGCCGTATCGCAGGCGAGCGTCGCCCGCAGCATCCTCAGATCCACAGGTGACAGCTCGGTTTCCACGTCGAAGGCGTTGATGTCTTTCTGCACGACGGCGAAGAGCGCATCCCGGGCGACGCACTCAGGCGACTTCTCGGCAAGTGTGCGCAGTTGATCGAGAATGCTAGGATCGACTATCTCCGGGGC
>JAWLDL010000442.1:0-2613 GCA_041686675.1 Spirochaetia bacterium
GCCCGGGTTCGCGTCGGCGGCAGCGCCGCCGCCCGTCGCCCCACCGGCGGGATGCGCCACCGAGGAGTGATCCCGTGCATCCTCCCCGCGCATCGCCTCAAACACATCCCGGCACAGGGCCGTGCTCTCAGCGGCCACGCCGATCACTTCGAGGGACGAGGCATAGGCGACGAGGCCGTAGCGGGAAACCGTTCCGTAGGTCGGCTTGAAGCCGTAAACACCGCAGAATGCCGCGGGCTGTCGGATTGAGCCGCCGGTGTCGGAGCCAAGGGCGAACGGGACGAGACCCGCCGCAACCGCCGCCGCCGAGCCGCCGCTCGAGCCGCCGGGAACCCGGGATGAATCCCAGGGGTTCACGGTGGTCGCGAGCGCGGAGTTTGCCGTGGAGGAGCCCATGCCGAACTCGTCGAGGTTCGTCTTCCCCACGACCGTGGCACCTGCATCCTCGAGTCGCGTGACCGCCGTCGCCGAGTAGGGACTGCGCACCGTCTCGAGCATGTGCGAGCCGCAGGTGAGGTTCATGCCCTCGACCGCAATGTTGTCTTTGACGCCGAAGGGAAGGCCGGAGAGCGGCCCCTCGCTCTCGGCGCCCGCGCCTGCGGCGCCGGTGCTCGCCGCGCCGGTGCCCGTGGTGCCCGCGGCAAGCCGCCCGGGGTCAAAGGCGAGAAAGGCGCCGAGATCCTTGTCGACCCGGCGGACGAAGTCCCCGTAGGCGGCGATCTGCTCGGTCGTAGCTACACTCTTCTTCCAGGCGTCTGTCATGAGTACTCCAGGGAACTGCCGGGTGTCGGCCCGAGCCTCCGGTGTTAGAGGACGTTCGGAACGAGAATGAATCGGTCCTCAACCTCGGGGGCGTTGTCGAGAAGCGCCTCGCGATCGACCGCGTCGTTCGGCTGGTCCAAGCGCAACCGATTCTTGTCGAGAAGTACGTGGGTGGTTGGTTCGAGATCGGAGACGTCGACGGACTGCATGAGAGAGAAATACTCCACAACCCGCGACACCGCTGCGCCGAGCGATTCCAGCTCGTCGTCGTTCAGTTCGAGATGGGCGAGTTCCGCGGTAACTTCGAGCTCTCTCCTGTCCATGGTCTTCCGAATATTGCATTCCAGACCCGAGGTGTCAAGGCGGAGAATTTGACCCGGGACGTTCGGTGAAGTATTTTGATCGGGCCAAATTCCGAACGCAGAAACAAATAGTGTTTGACTACTAAATGACGGGTGGTACAATTGGACATCACTGACATGGCACAAAGCGCCCGCGTGGCAAAAAAGGAATTCCCGACCATCCACTTCTACGATCAGGACTTCGTCGACCTGTATAACCAGACGTGGGCGTGGATTCAGGATTCCTGGGGCAAGGGCACGCAGAAGAACGGGCTACAGAACAGATTTTTCAACTACCCCGATAACGAGACGGTAAACCAGTTCGAGTCGATCTTCTCGACGTTCTTTCTGGTCTACAGCAATCGCGTCTTTCCTGCAGCCCCGCAGCTGGACAATTTCTACAATAAACAGGAAGAGTCCGGCGCCATCAGGGCCGACTACTCGGTGCAGGACGGCAAACCCGTGCTCACCCCCGAGAACCCCGAGGGCGTAAACCCCCCGCTGTTCTCCTGGGCCGAGTACAACATGTACCACAAGATCGGAAACAAGAAGCGCATCCGCGAGGTGCTGCCCATCCTCGAGCGCTACTGGGACTGGCTCGAAGCAACCTTCAAGCACGAGAACGGCCTGTACTCGGTGCCTATCGCAGCAACGCTCATGCACAACAGCCCGCGCGACGAGGTTGTCTACCCGCTGGACTTCAACACGCAGCAGGCAATAAACGCGCTCTACATGTCGGAGCTCGGCGATGTGCTCAATGACAAGGAAATCAGCTTCAAGTACAAGCGTCACTACTTCTCGTTGAAGACCCGCATCAACAACCTGATGTGGAACGAGGACGACGGCCTCTACTTCGACCTCGACGCCGAACAGAATCAGGTGCGCCGAAAGACCATCGCCTCCTTCTGGCCGCTGCTCGCCGAGCTACCCAACGAGGCACGGATGGAGAAGCTCCTCGACCACCTGAAGAATCCCAACACCTTCGGAATCGAGAACCCCTTCCCGACCCTCTCGGCGGATGACCCCGACTTCAGCGAGAAAGGCGAAGGCTTCCGCGGCTCGGTCTATCCTCCCTTCACCTTCATGGTGATAAAGGGTCTGGAGAAATACGCCGCCTATGAGCTTGCCCGCGAGTGCGCCATCCGGCATCTGTACTACATCCTCGATACGCTCCATCCCGAGGGCAAGCAACGCGGTAACGTGTGGGAGGCCTACGCGCCGACCCGGGACGGCCCCGCCCGATGGGACGGACATGATGAGTTTCCCCGGCCTCTGTTCGTAAGCTACACCGCGCTCTCTTCCGTGGCGTTGATGATAGAGAACGTCATCGGGCTCTACATCAGCCTCCCGCGAAAGACCGTGGACTGGATCGTGCCCACCCTCGAGATCATGGGGATCGAGAATCTCAGCCTCAAGCGCAACATGATCACGATCCTGAGCAACAAGAGCGGGCGCGGCTGGGAAATCCGCCTGGAGTCCGAGAAGCTCTACTACTTCACGATCGATATTC
>JAWLDL010000443.1:0-2608 GCA_041686675.1 Spirochaetia bacterium
GAGACCGCGACAAAGGTGTCCGGAACCAAGTTCTATTACCTCAGGAACGAGGCGGTATTTCTCGAGTTCGCACTCTCGCGCTACGCGATGGACGTCCTGGTGAAACACGGCTTCACGCCCACTATCACACCGGACATTGCCCGTGAGGACGTAGCCCGCGGTATCGGCTTCAATCCGCGGGGAGCGGAGAGCAACATCTACACCCTCGAAGGTGAGGGCACCTGCCTCGTCGGCACGGCGGAGATCACCCTCGGCGGGTACCACGCCGATTCGATCCTCGACGCCGATTCCCTTCCGATCCGGATGGCGGGATTTTCGCACTGTTTCAGGCGCGAGGCGGGAGCAGCCGGCCAGTTCTCCAAGGGCCTGTACCGGGTACACCAGTTCAGCAAAGTCGAAATGTTCGTCTACTGCCGCCCGGAGGAATCGGAGAAGATCCACGACGAGCTCCTCGCGATAGAAGAGGAGATCTTCCAGGGCCTCGAAGTGCCGTACCGCGTGGTGGACACCTGTACGGGCGATCTCGGTGGGCCCGCCTACAGGAAGTACGACATCGAGGCGTGGATGCCGGGACGAGGTGAGACGGGCGACTGGGGCGAGGTTACCAGTGCATCGAACTGCACCGACTATCAGGCCCGGCGGCTCGGCGTCCGATTCCGGGAAGAGAAGAACCGGCGGCTCGTGCACATGCTGAACGGTACGGCAATCGCCGTATCCCGTGCCATAATCGCCATCCTCGAGAATCATCAGCAGGAAGACGGAAGCATCCGCATCCCGGAGCGGCTCCGACCCTACTTCGGAAGCGATTCCATCGGACCACGGGCCGCCGCGGGCTGATCGAAGACGATGGGCCTCGCGCGCTACTTCGCAGCCGACCACGTCAGCGCGATAGCCGAGATCGGCACCTCCCACGGCGGCGATCGCGCTCGCGCAAGGGAGCTCATCGATGCCGCATCCGAGGCAGGCGCCGATTGCATCAAAACGCAGATCGTCTACGCGGATGAGATCGTTCATCCAAAGACGGGCGCCGTAGAGCTCCCCGGCGGGGCGGTCCCCCTCTTCGACCGCTTTCGTGAGCTCGAGGTTGCGCCGGATTTCTTCGCGGAAATGGCGGAACACTGCCTGAGCCGTGGTGTCGCATTCCTTGCAAGTTGCTTCGGCCCCCGAAGCCTGCAGGTACTGACCGAGATCGGCCTCGATACCGTGAAAATCGCCTCCCCGGAGCTCAATCACGCCCCGCTCCTGCGACACGTGCGCGAGGCGGGCCTTGCGGCCATCCTCTCCACCGGCGTATCCACCCTGTCCGATATCGAGCGAGCGGTGGACCTGACCGGTCGCGCGGGGAGCGCGATCATGCACTGCGTCACCGCCTACCCCGCGCCCGAAGAGGACTACAATCTGCGGGTGATCGGGAACCTCGCGGCGGTGACAGGGGTGCCGGTCGGCGTTTCCGATCACTCCCTCCACCCGGAGCTCGTCCCAGCGGCCGCCGTCGCGGTCGGGGCCCGGGCAGTGGAGAAGCACTTCACGCTCTCACGGACCGGCGGGGGCCTGGATGATCGGATCGCCCTCGAGCCGGCGGAGTTCTCCGAAATGGTTGCGGCAATTCGCGGCGTCGAGCATCGCCCGCCGACGGAAGCCCTCGACGAGCTCGGCAGACGGTTCGGCGGGGATCGCCTCTCACGGATACTCGGCGACGGTGTGAAGCGGCTCGCCCCCTCGGAGCAGCCGAACTACGGGCGATCGAACCGCTCCATCCTCGCGACCCGGGATATAGCAGCCGGCGAGCCGATCGATGACGACAACGCGGCCGCGCTTCGAAGCGAGAAGAACCTGGAGCCGGGGCTCTCGCCGTTTCACTGGGATGATATCCGGGGCGCGCGGGCGGCCCGGGACATCCCGGACGGCAACGGCATCCGCTGGGAGCACTTACTCGCCCGATAACCCGCTCGGATCGAACCCGAAGAAGACCCGCAGCTCTTCGAAGAGCTCGGGGTAGGCACGCTTCAGGCGCCTCGGACGCTCGAAGAAGAGCTCCGCGCTGCAGGCAAAGAACTCCTCGGGCCCCTCGGCGGCGTAGGGATCGAGGACGGGTACCCCGCCCGCGGCCTGCCCTCCACGGCTCGCGCCGCGAGCTTCCGCCCGCCGGACCCGGCGCTCATGGTCACTGCGGGCGCCGGCAAACACCGCGCTCCAGCGCCCGGGCTCCATTTCCGACGGAAGCGGCGGGACGCCGTCGGCCTCGCCGTCCGCTGCGTCGATCACATGGGCCATTTCGTGGATGACCACGTTATACCCCTCACCCCATCCCGAAGCCTCGACGTCGGCAACCGAGAGCACGACGGGCTGTTGATGTCCCATCTCGCCGCTGATCGTATCCACGCCTTCGTGAACGACACCGGCCTCATCGACGGTTGTGAGCTCCGTCTCGTACTCACCCGGAACCAGCAGGATGGTGCGGACCGCCCGGTACCACTCCACGCCGAGCTCGAGTACGGGCAGCGCCGCCTGAAGAGCCACCGACAGACGAAGCTCCTCGCCTCTGTCGACGCCGCGGGCGGTATCGATGCTGATGCGTGAGAGGACCTCGCCCGTCCGTGTGCGGAGC
>JAWLDL010000444.1:0-2601 GCA_041686675.1 Spirochaetia bacterium
GCGGGAATCAGAATTCCGCCGTCCGGCCGCATTGTAGCCATCATCGACGTGCTCGATGCCTTAACCTCAGAGCGGCCCTACAAATCGGCCTGGAGTTTCGAAGATGCACTCTCGGCAATCGAGGCGGGCGCCGGCACTCAGTTCGACCCGCAGCTGGTGGCAGTCCTGCTCGACCATGCCCAGGAGTTTTCGCGGATCCGCGGCGAGATGCCGGACCACCACCAGGACTCCTATTCAAGGGGCTCGATGCCCTGAGGAGCGCATTCGGGTGGAAGCCCGGCGGCGCCATTCCACACTGAGACCGCATCATCTCGCCGCCCCGCCGCCTCATAGAGGTGGATGAGCATGCACCGGACTTCCGCCCCCCGTACTGCGGCGGCTTCGGTGTCCGAGAACTCGGCAAGCCAGCGCTCGGCCTCCGCGATGCCGGCCTCGGCGCCTTCTCCAGCCCCAGAGGCGAGCGCGGTGAGCGACAGCAGGCGCTGGAATGAAACCTCAGCCGGCTCGTAGGGTCCGTCGGCGAGAACGGGCGCCCCGGAGAGAATATCGAGTGCGGCGAGATGCTCGCCCCGCCCGCGCAGAATGCCTGCAAGCAGTGCTCCCGCCTCGTCATATACACGAAGGTCGTGAAACTGCTCCCGGATCCGACGGAGCTCACCCTCGGCCTGCTCTCTCCGGCCTTCAGCAAGGGCCAGGCGTGCCCGCTGCAAGTGGGCGCGAGGCACGTCGGGTGAGGCGCCATGCCTGCTGATGAACTCCGCGAACATCGTCTCGGCCTCGGAGAGGCGCCCTGCCGCCGCGGCCCGCCGCGCAGCCTCGTAGGCGTCCTGTGCCGCCTCGCGACGCAACACGACCTCGGGCGGGTCGTAGTTCCGGTAGAACGCATCGCGTCGCGCGCGCATTATCAGGCCCCCACCGGCGAAGCCGATCGTCAGCCCCTGACCGGCGAGTGTCAGCACGGGCACACGGGGTGCGGCGTCGGGCGGAAGAAGCCCGACATCGGCGAGGGACAGCAGGACCGTCGCCCCGAGGGCGAGCGGGACCGCCCTGTCAAAGAAAGCTATGAGCTCCTCTTGAGGATACCGCGGCCGGATACCGAGCATTTCCCCCACCCGGTCCCGCTCCACCTCATAGATGCCGTACGGAACGGCCACCGCCTCATCGGCTGACTCGAGCTGCAGAACGCGAAAGTTGGGCTCGAGTACCGCCTCGATGATAACCGCCTCGCCGGCGGCGACGCGCACACTGGTCTGCTGTGGCTCGTAGCCATTCAGGCTCACCCGCACCCGGTAGGTTCCCGGCTCGACCCGCGCGAACCCCGGCGCGACGAGCATCTTCGCCTCGCGTCCGAGCTCGAACTCCGCACCCATCGGCGAGCCGATCACGCCGATGAGCCCCTGCCCGGTATCGTACGCCTCGCGCTGCTCGACCTTTGGCTCGGCAGCCGGCGCGGGTACGGCGATGAATCCGGCGATTAGCGCCAGAAGCACGCGGACCACCGTGCGCAGCGGACTCCTGCCCCTCATTCGGCGCCTCCGAGCCGAAGCGCCGCGTTCACCCCGATCCGGAGCCCCAGCACCGGTTCATCGTCTGCGAACACAACGAAGCCCGGATCCACGCCGAAGGTCCACCGGGAGTCGGTACGGGCGGCGATGCCGATCCGCCCCGTTGCAACCGGGCGCCGTCCCTGCCGAACGTCCCCGCTTCGGGACACGCGCCGGATGTAGAAGCCGCCACCGACCGCGGGCACGATGGACACACGCTCTCCTGATACCAGCGGGAAGCGAACGCCGATTTCGGCGCGCGGCAGAAGCATAAGGGAAGGTCCGTAGTTCTCCTCGCGCCGGGCAAACCCGAAGAGCTCGAGTGCGACCCCCGCTACCGGTACACCGCGCTCGCCGATAACCGGGGCGGCGAGCTCGGCATGATACGCAAGGCTGACCGACGCAGGTTGCGCGTATGGTGTGCTGTCATAGGAGGTGAAAAGTACCGCCGATGAGAGGCCGATAGTGTGAGTAACATCGAGTGCCGACAGACTGAAGGTTTGAATAAGAGCGAAGAGGATGATCATACCTGCCCGACGACGGCCGAAACTCACTGCGGACTCCTGCGGCCATGATACGTGTGAAACCGGTAAATCGCAATTCCGATGTGCTACAATAGACACAATGAAGGTATTCGCGTTTCTCGCGGCTTGGATCGTGCTCCTGCTCGGCTCGTGTACCGAGATGGGAGGCTGGGACACCCTGTCGGAGTTGCGCGCGCGGGGCCCGTGGCGGTACGAGGTCGAGCTTACGGTCGCAAGCACAGGGAGCGGGGAGATCATCACCGACCTTCCCATACGCGTGTCCCTCGGCCCGGACGTGCTCGATCACGATGCGTTGAATGCGGATGCGACGAATCTCGCCTTCTATGAAACACCCTATAAGGAGGGAGCGGAGCCGCTCTCTCACGAGACAGCGCGCCTCCAGCCTGACGGTAGCTCGGAGTTCTGGGTGCGCCTGCCGACCCTGCCCCGTTCCGGCAGCATAAAGATCTGGTTCTATTACGGTGGAGACGGCGTGACGGTGAAAGAGCGTCCCGCGGATGTGTGGAGGGCGG
>JAWLDL010000445.1:0-2174 GCA_041686675.1 Spirochaetia bacterium
ACAGAGATTGCCAGGCTCACATAGATATATACTGGGGGAAAGTGCTCCCTGCTTCAGATAGAGGGACTGGTATCGGGCGCCACATAACATGGCGCATTCCGCATTGCTATTGTATATACATTACTATTACAATTCTGAGCGGATGGACATCATCGACAATCCCGTCCGTGAGGGGCAGCAATACTTCATTATGTGCATGCACGACTACACGTGGGTCGTACCCTTTGTGGTAAGCGACGACGAGCGAGTGGTTCTCAAAACAGCGTTTCGAAGCCGCAAATACCACAAGATCTATGGAGGCTCGCAATGAGTGACGAATTGACACCCGAAGAGCAGGAGATAGAGGATAACGTCGAGCGTGCCAAGCCGGCTGACGAGGAAACGTGGAAACAGGTCGAAAGAATCCTTTCACGCGCCCGCAAGAATCAGGCAATCAGCTTGCGGCTTCCCAAGGAAGACGTGGAGCTTACGAAGAAGCGAGCGGCGGAGGCGGGACTCCCCTACCAGACACTGATATCCTCCATCATCCACAAGTACGTTACCGATCAGCTGTACGAGCGGGACGAGGTCAGGAAGATCGTCCGAGAGCTGAAAGGACAGTAGTGATACCGTCTGAGTTGAACGAATTGCGCTGAGGACGGCGTTGGAACTGATTCTCGACAAACTGCCGATCACGCAGAGGATGTCTGCCGGGGACCACAATACAGCAAAGGGGCAAGATAACACATATATAGCCTCCCCCGGTCAAGAGCGAAAGCGAACCCGTCCCTTGTCTTCGGACAGGGTTCGACGATGAACAATGAATTCTCGCTGCACGTAGTCCGGTCCGGCTTTCGTTCACAGATGGAGGAGCGGAGGGTGTCCGCTCTCAAACACATATAGAGGGTCGTCCATCTGACGCCCTAGAACATCATTCAGCCCGGGGTGTCGCCCGATTCAAAGAAGGATCTCATCGCGAGGACGGATCAGTTACATCGGCGGGTCGACGCGGGGCGGACCAATGAACCACGCACGGGGCGTGAGCTCAGCTATGTCAAAACGGGAGCGCAGCGTGGGACCAATCAAACGCACGGGAGTCCGCTCTGGTGTGCTATCGACAGGCTGTGCGAGTCGATCGCTCGCCGGCGCCGAAGGGAAGTGCCCATCGCAGAAGAGCATCGAGCCATGGCGTCCAGTTATGCTGCGGGCTTTTTCCTGGTCAAAGGGCGTCCTCCGCTTGAGAATGAGATAGGCGGCGCGGCCGAGTCGCTGCGACATGATCGAAAGCGCCTTCGCCTTGCCGTACTTGCTCACCAGCTTCTGGTGCCAGCCCTTCACCTGCTCGCACTCACGAAGGAACAGGCAGGCCGCTTCGCTGAATGTCCGCTTCAGGTGAGCCCAAGCGTCTTTCCGATCCCAGGGATTGTCTGAAGTAGCTGCGCAGCCACTGGATCATGATGCCGAGCCTGCTCTTTGATCTCGCGTTCGACAAACAGGATCTGCTGGTGCAGCGAGTCGAGCATGTTCGCGTCGACCCTGATGCTGGCCGCCACCATGGGGTCGTCGAAGTGATCGGCGATTCCCTCTCGGTTGACCGACCTGCTGATCGCCTTCTCAAACGCTGGCAGATTGTACTGATGGCGGGTGTTCTGGATATGACCGAGAAGCTCTGCCTGGCGGCGAACCAGTACCAGACGAACACACACCCGACCGCCACGGCGAGATCCTCGCGGTAGGGTTTGATAGTGCGTTCGAACGCCGCTGGATCGGTGCGCAGATTCTTGTGCACCAGCACCGATCCCTCGGCGTCGGTGATGCAGAGGTACATCACCCTTGCGTGTAGGTCGATTCCGCAGTAGTACTTGTGTCGATGCGTGTAGAAGCGCATTGCCTCCTCCTCAGATGGTGGTTGTTCAACGACAGGATATCCTGCCGCACCTCCATGAGGGGGAGGCCATTATGCGTATCATCGCGCTCCAGCAGACGCGCCGCGTGTGGTCGATCGATACGAAAGCCAACGACGGTTATCGGTAGGGCCCTTGCCGGTCGGCGGCGCGCTACGCGACAACGATCCTGACGCAGGAGGTTCGTAGTCTGCCGTGTCCGCCCGTCGCCGTGAGCTGACGGGCATGCTCGGTCTACTCCAGGTTGAGAAGCTCGACGAAGCGCTTGGGTGTGACCACGGAAACGCCCTC
>JAWLDL010000445.1:2184-2594 GCA_041686675.1 Spirochaetia bacterium
GTCTCCGTCAGATGAGAGTCGCCGGTTACGATGTACGACGAGCCTGATTCGACTGCGCAGTCGACAACCGCATCATCATCGGAGTCTCGCAATACCACTTGGTGGAGCTTTCGCGGGTAGACGATCGTCGCACAAGCCTCAATGCCGTCCATCAGCAACTCAATCGCATCCGGATGCAATCCAAACTTCTCCCTGGATACCACCCGTCGAAGTTCACTGAGAAGCAGTGGAGTCATAGCAAGCGTGAACACGCCTTCGCGCGCCGCGGTCACGATTTTGCCAGGAGTCCCCCCGAAGAACACGCCGGACACAATGACATTGGTGTCTACGGTGACGATCACGACCCGCGCTGCTTTCGTTCCGCGCGAACCGCAGCGACTTCGGCCGCGACATCCTCTTCCGTGATTCCA
>JAWLDL010000446.1:0-2586 GCA_041686675.1 Spirochaetia bacterium
GATGGAGAGGGGCTCGCCGACCTCGATGTGAATGCGGCGCTCCGGCCGGACCGGGCCGAACCCACGAAACATGCCCCGCTCCCCCCAGAAGTCGCTCTTGATCGCCATGGGTATGATACGAACCCCCGCCTTCTGGGCAAGCTTTATACCGAGGGAGTTGAACGACTCGCGCTTGAACTCGGGGGTGCGCGTGCTCTGCGGGAAGATGATGACCGACATGCCGTGCTCGAGGCGCTTCTCTCCCTCCTCGAGCACTACCTTCAGGTCATCGCGGGGATTCTGCCGCGCCACGGGTATGGGATTTCGCGTTCGCAGTACCGGTCCCATGAAGGGGTGCACAATGAGCTCCTGCTTCACCACGAAGGTCACCGGCATGAAGGGGGCGATGAGCACGGGATATATCTGCGTCTCGAGTGTGCTCATGTGATTGCTGATGAACACGTAGGGAGCTCCGTCGGCTGCCCGGCGCAGGTTGTCGATGCCCCGGATGTCGAAGCGGCCGCCGTTTCGCTCGATGATGCGCAGGACCCGGTAGGAGCTCTCGGCCCACTCCGCGTCGTCGTAGTCGAGGTGGATCGCCCGATGCCGCGATCGTACGGCCTCGGCGAAGTACTGGGGATAGAAGAACCACCGCCATGTACCCGCGAGCGCACGGAGCACCGGGCAGGCGGCGTCCGGCGGCGTCTCGTAGCTGTCACCGGGAAAGTAGGTCTTCACGGGCCCCATTATGCCACAGCAACAGGGTTGTTGACAGCTCGCGGCCGGCAATCCACCGTTGCGTTCCCCCCGAATATGGCCTATTATTGTGGAGAGAATCTCTCATACATACAGGAAATGCTCATGCCGCAGTCGAATGTCCGCGTCAATGACGACGGAAGTGTAACCATAAGCCCTGACCTCGCCCGTGCCTACGGGTTGACCCCCGGAGCCACCGCACGTGCCGAGGCACGTGACAATACCCTCGTCATTCGGCGCGCCCCCTCTCATCTGAACCGCGTCTATGTGGAGCTCACGAGCGAGTGCAATATCGACTGTACGACCTGCATGAGAAACGTGTGGGGCGAGGAACTCGGCCGGATGTCCCGCGACACCTTCGCGCGCATCCTCGAGGACATCGGCGCCCTCGAAGACCCGCCGGAGATCTTCTTCGGCGGCTTCGGTGAGCCCTTCGCCCATCCCGAGGCACTCGAGTGGATCATCGAGGCCACGGCCGTGGCCGCCTCGGTCGAGCTCATCACCAACGGCACCATGCTCACTGAGCCGGCGGTGGATGCGCTCATCGGTGCCGGCGTGAACACCATCTGGGTTTCCCTCGACGGCGCCACCCCTGAGAGCTATTCGGATGTACGCCTCGGAGCAACGCTGCCTCGGGTGATAGACAACCTCAAAACGCTGAAGCGGCGCAAGATTCGCGCATCAACTGACTACCCCAGGCTCGGCATCGCCTTTGTCGCCATGGAGAGCAACGTCCATGAGCTGCCGGCGGTCATCGACCTCGGGCTCACCCTCGGTGCAGAGCGCTTCTCGGTCAGCAACCTGCTGGCGCACAGCGATGAGATGCGGGCGGAAACCCTCTACGCATACGAGCAGCGGCGCTGGAAGTCGATCGGCTACGACGTGGATCTGCCCCGCATGGATGCGATGAACCCCGAAGTCGCTCGCGCCCTCGCCCGTGTTATCTCCCCCGCGCGCTCTTCGGCCGGCATGCCGCGGTTGAATCTCTTTCCCGAGCACAACAGCTGTCCGTTCATCGAGAAAGGAAGCACCAGTATCCGGTGGGACGGCCACGTGAGCCCCTGCCTTTCGCTGCTGCACACTCACCAGTACTACCTCGAGAACACCGCGCGCACGAGCCACGCACATGACTTCGGAAGCGTACACGAGCGCAGCCTCTCCGCGGTATGGAGCGATCCTGCCTACGTCGATCTGCGTGAGCGCCTCTACGACTTCTCCTTCTCGCCGTGCACCTCATGTGTCAACTGCGAGCGGGCCGAGGAGAACGCCGAGGATTGTCTGGGCAATGAGGGCCCGGCGTGCGGCGGCTGCCTGTGGGCCCAGGGCTTCATTCGCTGCCCCTGAGCCCTGCTGTAACGGCCGCCGCGCGCACTGACCGGCCAGCCGGCAGCGAATCAGTCGGCCTTCTTGCGGGTGCTGAGCCGGAAGGGAAGATAGGCCGGGCAGGATCCGACGGCGGACGTGCCGGTAAGCACGACGCCGATGAGCGCGAGCCACCAGAAACCGGACTGCGTTATCTGCAGGGCGATGCCGCCGATGATGAGCGCAAGTCCCGCTATCGCGCGGATCGTTCGATCTGCTGATCCCATATTCTTGTACAATGCCATGTCGTTCCTCCTGCGTATCGTTCTACGTGTGAGGATACAGCCGGAACGACCCGCCCGTCGGTGACTAAGTCACCAAGTCGGATACGTTTTCCAGACCGCCCCGATCGGCCACCGACACCGCACCCCGCGAGAGGTCGATAAGACCCCGCCGTTGCCAGTCTTTCAGCACGCGGCTTATGACCTCGCGCGAGGAACCGAGCTCGGCGGCGATCCGCTGATGCGTCCAGCCGAGCACGGGTTTCTC
>JAWLDL010000447.1:0-1483 GCA_041686675.1 Spirochaetia bacterium
CCGATGTGCAGGTCGCCATCGGACTGCGCCTGCTGTTCTTGCGTCTGCCCGTCTTCCTGCTCCTGCCCGCCGCCGGCAAAGCCGACCGCCGCGACGGCGATGAGAAGCGCCGCTGCGAGAATTGACCTCGTTACTGCCTGTAATCTCATTCTATCCCTCCTTAATCGGTTCGCGTTATTGGTCTGCGTCCTGCCGGTTCGGGCCCGGTGGACGCTCGCCCTCAAAAACAGACACTGCTATGTCGATGGAGTCCTCGATCGCCTCGGAAACCACCTCGCGGTGAGGATCGTAGGCCGTCGCATCGAAGTCCACCGCAATCCCATCGATTGCGAAGATGCCGGCCGCCGCAACCCCTCGAAGGGATGCGATCACAAAAAGTGCGGCGGCCTCCATCTCCACGGCAAGGACTCCGGCTCGGCTGTAGTAGTTGTTCGGAAGCTCGTTGACGCCGCCGTAAAATGCACCGACAGTCAGAATGATGCCCCGGGACACCTGCCGTGACCGGGAAGCGGCGGCCCGCGACAACTCTGCGGTGAGCTCCGGATCGGAGATTGCAGGAAACGGGGGAGCAACGAGCTGATCCGTGAGTCCGTCGCCACGAACCGCGGCGGTGGAAATCACGATATCTCCGTCGCGCAGCTGCTGCGGAGCAAGCGAACCCGCGGTTCCCACGCGCAGCAGGCGCCGCGCCCCTCCTCGAATGAGTTCTTCGAAACAGACCGCCGCTCCCGCGGCTCCCACGCCATGGGAAACAACCGTCACGGGCCTCGTGCCGGCTGTCCCGCCGAACACCCTGTACTCGCGGTTGTAACTCAGCTCCTGTGCGTTCGAGAGTCTGGAGGCGATAGCCTCGGCACGCGCGGGATCGCCACACACAAGCACATCGTCACTAATCCTCGTAGAATGGAGTTTGAGAATCGGTAAGTATGCGCCGGATACCCGCGAGCCCGCCGACATGATTGGTCAGGCTACCAGCAGCGGGTGCGGGGGTCAAGCGTTCCTTTACAAGGAGCTCATGTTTACGCTACCGTGAGCCGCACTGGACACCGGTATCGGACGGCACAGCGCGACGAGGAGGGCACGTGCAACCGAACATCGTACGCGATTCAACGCTGGCACCCGAGGGGCGACGCAAGATCGACTGGGTGCGGAAGAACATGCCCGTGCTCGGTTTGATAGAGGATGAGTTCCGCTCCGCCCTTCCGTTTCGCGGGATGCGGATAGCGGTCTCGGTGCATCTCGAAGCGAAGACGGCATACCTTGCCGAAGTTCTCGCCGCCGGCGGGGCCGCAGTCGCCGTCACCGGAAGCAATCCGAAGTCGACGAAAGACGACGTCGTAGCCGCCCTCGCCGAATCCGGCCTCAGCGTCTATGCATGGTACGATGCGACACCCGAGGAGTTTCGCTCCCATCAGCTCGCCGCCCTCGACATCGAGCCGAACATCGTCATCGACGACGGTGGAGACCTGGTCCACCATCTTCA
>JAWLDL010000447.1:1493-2584 GCA_041686675.1 Spirochaetia bacterium
CCGCCGGCGTCCTGCGCGACAGTGCCCGCGAGCGACGGGACGAGCTCGAGATACCGGTGATAGCGGTGAACAACGCCATGTGCAAGCATCTCTTTGACAATCGTTACGGTACCGGGCACTCAACGATGGATGCCCTGATGCGCTCCACCAATCGCAGCCTTACCGGCGCGGTCGTGGTGGTCGCAGGCTACGGCTGGTGCGGCAAAGGCATCGCCGCCCGGGCGGCCGGCATGGGAGCACGCGTCGTTGTCACCGAGGTCGAGCCGATCAAGGCACTCGAAGCGGCCCATGACGGCTTATGGGTCATGCCGATGGCCCATGCAGCGCCGATGGGGGACTTCTTCGTGACCAGCACCGGCACGAAACGTATTCTCACGCCCGCACACTTCGAGATGATGAAGGACGGGGCGGTGCTTGCCAACGCCGGACACTTCTTTGAGGAGATCGACGTGGCCGGCCTCCGGGGGATGGCGGTGCGGGAAGCACTTCAGCGCACCGACGTGCACGGCTTTCAACTCTCCGACGGCCGCTGGATCAATGTTCTCGCCGATGGGAAGATCGTCAACATCTCTGCTGCGGACGGTCATCCGGCGGAGATACTGGACATGAGCTTTGCGCTGCAGGCCCTTTCCGCCCGCTACGTGGCGGAGCACCACCGTGAGCTCCCCCATGCGGTCATTCCCGTGCCACACGAGATAGACAGCGAGGTGGCGCGGTTGAAGCTGCACGCCATGGGCATCGCCATCGATACGCTGAGCGACGAGCAGCGACAGTACCTCGAAGACACGAACAAGTAGGCCGCTTTGGGGGTGCCTCCCCAATTTTTCTATCATTACATCATACAGGAATACCCTTAATGCTATAAGGAATCACCCATCGGCAGTACAGCACAGACCCCCTGTTTGGGTGGAGAGTCGTTGAAGAGGTGGGCGATCTCCAGCGGCTGCGGCGGGTGCTGCACTATCTGCCCGATGAGCCTCGGTGATGCGTGAGCTGCAGCAGGCGCGCGGGCTTTTTTGAGGCGCTCTCAGCGGCCGTCTACCGCCCGGCCCGCACCGGCCAGACCTGCGCAGATTGACTTTTGGCGGCAC
>JAWLDL010000448.1:0-2578 GCA_041686675.1 Spirochaetia bacterium
GTGGACTCCGGCGAGGATCACGCCGACCTCACGGACGACTATGCCGCAATTGTCACCGAGATGGCGGCCGTCGCACGTCCGCTCGGCGCCGATCGGCTTCGGGAGGTCGACTACGGGGAGTTCCGCCGGCGGATCCCCGAGCTTCGCGCCGCGGCCGGCGACCGCGCGGTCCTTCGCGCGTTTCACTTCTTTCAGGAAAACGAGCGGGTGCTTCGCCAGAGCCGCATGCTCACCGACGGCGATCTCGACGGGTTTCTTGCCGAGGTCGGTGAGTCGGGGCGCTCGTCCTGGCGATTTCTGCAGAACTGCTACTCGCCGGGCACGCCCCGGCGACAGGGAATTGCCGTTGCCCTCGCGCTGAGTGAAGAGTTCCTCGAGCGGCCGGACCTCTTCGCACACCCCCCGCGGATCGAAGGGGCGACACGGGTACACGGAGGCGGCTTCGCCGGCACGATCCAGACCTATGTACCGATGGCCCGTGCAGGCGCGTACCGCGAAACCATGGCCGCCGTTCTCGGCCCCGCGGCGGTGACCGAGCTCACCGTGCGGGAGACCGGTGTTTGCAGGCTCTTCGACAGCGGCACGGATTGAACAACGAGCCGCGCATCTTTACCATCATCTTCAAGGAGCAGATCAATGGAACGATCCCCACTTCAGAACGCACGCTATAGCTATGAGCCAAAGCTTCCACCCGTGCTCAGGGACGCGCTCACCAACATCACCGTCCAGCTCGGCGAGCCGACTGAGGCCAGCAGCGACCAGAGTGGGCTGAAGCAGGCGTTTCCGCTCACCTACGGTGCCCCGATTGCACGCTTTACCCCGACGGACTCGCCCCAGGATATCAAACCGCTCAGAGTCGGCGTGGTACTCTCGGGAGGACAGGCCCCGGGTGGCCACAACGTGATCGTCGGCCTCCTCGACGCGCTCAAGAGCGCCAACCCGGAGTCCCGGCTCTACGGCTTCCTCGGCGGACCCAGCGGCATTCTCGAGGATCAACTGATCGAACTCACCCCCAAGTTCGTTGACGAGTACCGAAACACGGGCGGGTTCGACATGATCGGCTCCGGCCGTACCAAGATCGAGACGGAGGAACAGTTCGCCACCTCCCTCCAGGTCTGCACGAAGCATGAGCTCGATGCGGTGGTGATCATCGGCGGGGACGACTCCAACACCAACGCGGCACTGCTTGCGGAGTACTTCCGCTCAAAGGATGCCGATGTGTGCGTTATCGGCGTTCCCAAGACGATCGACCGCGACCTGAAGAACGAGTACATCGAGACCTCGTTCGGATTCGATACCGCCACGAAGACCTACGCCGAGCTCATCGGAAACATCGCCCGCGACGCGAGCTCCGCGCGGAAGTACTGGCACTTCATCAAGCTCATGGGGCGCTCGGCCTCACACATCGCCCTCGAATGCGCACTGCAGACGCACCCGAACGGTTGCATCATCTCCGAGGAGGTCGCCGAGAAACAGCAGACGCTCGACGACCTCGTCGACCGCATCGTGGAGCAGGTCGTCACGCGCTCGAAGAACGGGGAGGATTTCGGCGTTTTCCTGGTACCCGAGGGGCTCATCGAGTTCATTCCCGAGATGAAGGGCATGATCTCCGAGCTCAACCGCATCCTTGCCCACGACGCGGCGTACTTCCAGACACTTCACACCTACGAGGATCAGTCGGAATGGGTCAACCGAAAGCTTTCCCGCGACGCGTCCCATGTATTCTCCTCGCTTCCCAACGAGATCCAGCGACAGCTGCTCATGGACCGCGACCCGCATGGCAATGTGCAGGTCTCCCGCATCGAGACGGAGAAGCTCCTGATCGACATGGTCGAATCCCGCCTCAACGAAATGAAGGCCACCGGACGGTTCAACGGCCGGTTCAGCGCCATGCGCCATTTCTTCGGCTACGAGGGACGTTGCGCCTTCCCCTCCAACTTCGATGCGGATTACTGCTACACCCTCGGCTACACCGCCTGCGTCCTTATCGCGAACGGGCTCACCGGATACGTTACATCCGTGCAGAACCTCGCACGCCCGGCGGAGGAATGGAAGCCGGCGGGCGTGCCGCTGACCATGTTCATGAATCTCGAGCAGCGAGCCGGTCAACTAAAACCGGTCATCAGGAAAGCGCTCGTGGAGCTCTCCGACACACCGTTTCGGACCTTCGCCGCTCATCGGGCCGAATGGGAAATCAAGACCTCCTATCGCTTCCCGGGGGCCATACAGTACTACGGACCGACGGAGGTCTGCGACAAACCCACGCTGACGCTCGAAATGGAGCACTCCTCCTAACAGAAAACTAAGTTGCGTGTGTACGGAAGTCGTTCTAAGATGGAAGGTGGTGGGATGTGCACCGCTTTCGGGTGCACACGTTGGTTTCAACCCGAACAGGAGGAGGAAACATGCGAAAACTCGTACTCGTGGCAGCACTTCTGTGCCTGCCGTTCGTACTGTTCGCCCAGACAACCGTCGTAGACGACAGTTTCTCGCGCATGGGAGCGTGGGTACCCGGCTACGGCGACTGGAGCGTCGAGCGCGGGCGGCTCGTGCAGGGGAGCACCGCGGCCGGGATGGC
>JAWLDL010000449.1:0-2576 GCA_041686675.1 Spirochaetia bacterium
TTCTCGTCACCGGCATCATCATTGCGGCCCACGCGGTCGGTGGTGGTGTGAATCGGATGACCCTGCTGTACTCATTGCCCTTCGCGCCCTTCGTTCTCGTCGGGACGAAGCTGGGCGCGGTCTTGTCCAAGCGGCTGCCGGTAGCTACATTCCGCACCGTCACCGACGTTTTCCTCATCGGTATGGGACTGTATCTTTTCCTTGGAGGGTTTTTCTGAGCTCGCGGGATACCGTCGACATCACCCAACTCACCGAAAGCAAGCGACGCGTGATCACCCTGCTGCGAAAGTGGGGGCCGCAGACCAAGGCAAACCTCGCCAGGCACGGGCGCATGGGGTGGGCGACGGTTGTGAAGGTCATAAACCAGCTCACCGACGACGGTCTGATTCTGCAGACCGGCACCACCGACGACACACCCAGAAGCCGCGCCAACCTCTACGGTTTGCGTGCCGACCGCCCGCTGGCGGTGGGCATCGACGTGGAATACAAAACAACGCGCCTCGTGCTCACCAACCTTGCCGGAGCCGTGCTCGGCGCGACGATGCATCCCACGCCTGTCGACCCGGATCCCGGGGATACCGCACGCTTCTTCGAAGACGCCATCGCCGAGTTCTGTACGGAGCATGATATCGACTCTTCGGACCTCGCCGGGGTGGGGATCGGCATCCCCGGAATCGGATTCCCGACGCGGTCACGAAGGGAGAACGAGTTCGAAGCACGGAAGCTCGAGGAGGTCCTGAGCGCCCGTTTCGATACCCTCGTTCGAATCGGAACAAACACCCACTCCTACGCCGCCTTCGAGAAGTGGAGCAATGAGACCTTCACCTCGAGCGATTTCGTGTTCTTCTCCATCCGCACGGGCCTCGGCACGGGGATATTTCAGAACGGTCAGCTCTACGTCGGCGTCCACGGGCTTGCCGGAGAGGTCGGACACATGAAGGTCGGACACGGTGCCCGGTGTCGATGCGGGGCCTACGGGTGCCTCGAGGCGGTGGTGAATCAGCGGCACCTGGCCGAGAGATACCGCCACGAAGTGCTCGGCGACCCCTCGTGGTGTTCCGATGATGATCCCCGCTGTCTCCATGCCGGGCTCAGTGACCTCTTCTCGCGCGCCGCAGAGGGAGAAAGCGCGGCGCGGGAGATTATCGATGCCTTCGCGCGGTATCTCGGCATCGGGATCGCCCACCTCATCATCGTCCTCGACATCACGAATATCCTGATCAGCGGCCACTTCGGCCCCGACGGCGATGCGGTGATCCCCATGCTGCGCGAGGTGGTCTCCGCCGAGCTTCTGCCGGATATCGACTTCGACCTGCGATACGTTCCCCTCGATCCGACCGGGCACACCATGGGCGCCGCCCTGCTGGTGCTTCGGGATTTCTTCGTCGACATACCGACGCACTGACGCCCCGCGGCGGCGGATGCGCGGTGGCCCGGCGGCATACAGGGCTGGGGCGGACTCCGGTCAGTGAAGCTGGAAGTACTGGGGGAAGGGCGGGCTCAACAGCGGCAGGGCGTACTCGGCGAACATGGTCGTGGTCCGAAAACGGTCTGCATCGATGTAGGTCTCAGGAAGAGCTTTCTCCACATTTGCCACATCCTCGAGGGGGACGAGAACCGGCTCGCTTCGATAGGGCGATGAGGAGACTCGTGAGAGGGCGACCATCTTACCGGTCTCGCCGTCGAGAGCGGCGCGAACGGCGAAGGACCCGGCGTCTATCGCTTCCCGCCGATCGATCTGCGATACGTTGGCGCGACTCACACGGCCGATGAGCCCCGGCTTCTCACTCCGCGCCCGGATATCGAGGCGATCACGGATGAGGCCGGCGAGGTGCATCGAAACGTTGCCCGGCAGTGCATGGCCGAAGGCGTCGACTGCGGCACCAGTGCTCTCTTCCACGAGTGGCGTGCCGTCCGGACCGGTGAGCCCCTCGCTCGCGGCAATCACGAAGCCGCGGCCACGGTTCCACTGGTCGCGCACCGTGTCGAGAAAGCGCTCCTCGTCGAAGGCAACCTCGGGCACGAGGACCATCTGGGGGCCGGCGTCGGCTATTTCCCAGGCAAGATCGCTGGCTGCGGTAAGCCACCCGGCGTTGCGGCCCATAACCTCGAGCACGGAGACGTGAATGTCGAGGGCCGCCACGTCGAGGGCGAGCTCCACCGCGGAAAACGCATAAAACCGCGCCGCGCTGCCGAAGCCGGGGCTGTGATCGGTTGCGGCAAGGTCGTTGTCGATGGTCTTGGGGATCCCGATGACGCCGACATCGTCGGTGAGACGGGAAACCTTGAGGCAGGTGTCCATCGAGTCGTTTCCGCCGTTGTAGAGGAACACTTCCACGCCGTGTTCCTCGAGTGTTTTCAGAATCGCCGCGTGGTCCTCTTCCTGGACTTTGTACCGGCAACTCCCGAGCGCCGAGCCCGGCGTTCGTGCGAGTACCTCCGTATCGTGCGCGCTGAAGTCGGTAAGTTCCACGAGGTCGCCGGCAATGACGCCTTCAATGCCGCGGCGGGCGCCGAAGACTCTGTTGATACGTGGATCGTTGCGGGCCGTCGTGATAATACCGGCGAGCGAGGAG
>JAWLDL010000450.1:0-2573 GCA_041686675.1 Spirochaetia bacterium
CCTGAATTCGTGCATGAAGGACGGATCGATCCACGGCAGGCCCGCCCTGAAGGGCTTCATCTGCGGGATGGGCACTGCGTGGAACCGCAGGACTTCAAAGGGAGAATCGTCCACATAGCCGGGGGACTCAGGCGTTACCACCGTCGCGCTGCCGTGGTTCTGCTCGATCCAGTAGGCGTAGTTTTCCATGCACACGCCCACGCCGTCCATGATCGGTTTGAAGCTGTCGTTGAATTGTCCGATGTGAAGCCCCACAGCCCGTCCTTTCGCTCGACGCTACCACCATATCACGTCGCGGCCGCGATGTGATAGCATGAGCTCGTCGTGATGATATGCGGTATAGATGAAGCGGGACGCGGCCCGCTGGCCGGGCCGGTGGTTGCCGCGGCGGTCACATTGCCCGAGAGGTTCCCCGTCGAGCGCCTCTCGGATTCCAAACAGATCCGGGAGGCCGAGCGCACCGAGCTGGCCGCCCTCATTCGGGCAGAAGCAACGCGCTGGGGCATCTCATGCGCCTGGCACGATGAAATCGACTCCCTCAACATTCACCACGCCACGCTGCTCGCGATGCGGCGCGCATTTGCGGCCATGCTCGGCGTGGTCGCCCCCGGTGCCGAGATGACGGCGGGCATCGGGACGGACATCGACCGTGAGGGCCTGACCGAATCCGGCGGTATCCTGGATGACGTCGGCGGGCGTGTCCTCGTGGACGGCCGCTTTACGCCCGAGCTTGCCTGGCCGGCGGAGGCCGTAATCGGCGGCGACCGCAGTGTCCCGCAGATACAGGCCGCTTCCATCCTGGCGAAGACCTCCCGCGACCGCTGGATGATCGCCTTTGCGGAGCGGCTTCCGGGCTACGGATTCGAGCGCCACAAGGGCTACCCTACCGCCGATCACCGCCGGGCGATCGGCGTCCTCGGTCCGAGCCCGATTCATCGTCTGAGCTTCCGCCTGACTCCTTCCGCATCTGCTTGACCGCGCGGTTGAGCGCGTCCATGAAATGGGCAAGATCCTCTTCAAACACGACCACCTGGTGGCGCTCGAACTCCACTCCGGGGTGCTTCTTGCTTTCCACGATGTTCAGGAACAGATCGCCCGTGCGGTTCTCTTTGACATTGAAAAAATAGGTCCTGCGCTCATTCTGCGTGAACGCCCGTGTGGAGTAAACTTCACCCCGTGTGCCCATCTCTATGCTCTCCGATTGCTGTGCTGTGTTGATGTCGAGTCTAGAGCAGGAGCGGCCCGTCGCGCAAGCGGGGGCAGGCTACACGGGAAATGTCACGGTGATACGTGTTCCGTTCTCGGCGCCGACCTCGATTTCCCCGCCGATCTGATCAGCGAGCATCTCCACGAGGGTCATGCCGAGTGACTTCGGTGCCTCCTGCGGCATGCCGACTCCACTGTCGGATACCTCGAGCGTATAGGTGCGCCCACGTTGCAGCATTCGCACCCGTATCGCACCGGCATTGCTGCCCACGAAGGCATGCTGCAGGGAGTTCGTCACCAGTTCGTTGACGATGAGTCCGCATGGCACGGCCCGTTCGATCTCGAGGGCTATGGGCTCGCACTCCACGCGCAGATCTATTCCGTCGCGTATGCTCGACGCACTGATGTGTCCGACCAGCTCCTCGAGGTAGCGGTCGAACGGAATAAGGGAAAGATCCTCGGTCTCGTAGAGCTGCTCGTGGACCAGGGCCATCGAAATGACCCGCTCTGCGGTTCGCTCGAAGAGGACCGCGTCGGCGCGGTCGCGCACACTGCCCGCCTGCAGATTGAGAAGGCTCGCGATCACCTGGAGGTTGTTCTTCACCCGGTGGTGAATCTCCCGCACGAGCACCGTCTTTTCCTCCAGGCTGCGGCGCAGGTTTTCCTGCTGCGTGCTGACTTCGCGTTGTTGCGCGCCGATGCGGTCGACGAATGCATTGAACTGATCGATGAGCGTCATGAGCTCCCTCGGCGTCTCGCGAGGAAAACCGGAGATCGGCAGGCGCCGGTCGCTCCGTGCGGCATCGGCAAGCCTCACGATGGGGGCCGAGACCACGGAGGACATCCTGAGCACCCACAGCGTGAGCAGGATCGCGAAGAGAAGCAGCAGTAGTCCGCCTGCGGCGAGAACCAGCAGCACGGGGCGGCGAAGGGAATCAAGATAGACGGTCGTCGCAATCGCCCAATCAAACCCGGGCAGATACCGGGTGAACATCAGCTTCTCGCGCCTGCTTCCGCCGGGTCGAACCGGCCAGGAATAGTGCAGCGGTTCCTCCCTCCCGGAGAACATCGCCTCCATCAGTCGCACAGTTTCGGCATCATCGAAGAACGCACCAATAGGCTCGCCCGCATACTCGGGGTGCGCGACGAACCTGCCGGAGGCATCCACAACCACCGAATAGGAATCGATGCCCAGAGACTGCCTCTCGATCATGCCCGTCAGACGTTCACGATCGACGAGCTGCACGAACTCCGAGCGATACGACGAGGCCGAGACGATCCATCCCAGCGGTTCGTATTCCTCCATGTAGAGAGCCTTCGGCCGGGGCGACGGTTCGAAGCTGTTCTGCCACGAGTATTCGACGTAA
>JAWLDL010000451.1:0-2573 GCA_041686675.1 Spirochaetia bacterium
CGCCGCTTCTCAGCCTTCATCGGAACTTTCCATGGCCTCGGCGTAGATGCGGTCGAAGGTTCCGTCCGCCTTCATTTCATCCAGCGCTGCCGTAAGAGCCAGGACGTAACGGGCATTCCGTCTGTGCAGATAGGGGTAGAGACTCACCGAGGCAAGCGGTGGCTCGTGAATCCGGATGTCCTCGATACCGAGCCGCGCGGCCATCAGCCTCCCGTCCAGTCGTGCGTTGAGAACGACGTCGGTCCGATCGCGTGCAAGCAACTCGAAGGCCCGGCGGGTCGAATCCACCGCCACGGCCGATTTCGCGGCGGTCGCATTGTTTCCGAAGATCTTCCAGCCACGGACATAGGTGATGTTGTGCGCCGCGAGGTCGTCCCAGGAGGAGATCGCTCGCATCCCACGCCGCGAGAAGGCGACGAAATCACGGGACTCGATACTCGCGGACCGAATGCGCACGAGGTTATGGTACATGCGCTCCATATGCTCGACGCGGGCGACCACCCCGTCGACAAAGCCGGCGTTTGCGTCGGAAAGCGCGCGCTCTGCCGGAAGATTGCGGAACGTAGCCTCTATTCCGATGCGCCTGCAGGCCTCGGTGAGGATGCGCTCGAGGATTCCGGGATAGTCTTCGCTGGAGTACGGCGGTGAGTAGCTCGATGCGAACACAAGCGGTTCGGCCGGCAGGAACGCAACTGAGGAGGCGAGCAGGATGACTGCGAGAGAGGCAAAACGAATCACGAGGCAGGCACCAATGCCCCACAATAACCTAATATGTCAATTAAAGCAAGAACAACCCGCGTCGCTTACACCAGCCCCTGGTCGAGCATGGAATCGGCCACTCTCACGAAGGCGGCTATGTTGGCGCCTGCCATGTAGTTCTCCGGTTCGCCGTGCTTCTCGGCGGCCTCCCGGCTCGCCACGTAGATCCTGTGCATGATCCGCTGCAGACGCGCGTCGACCTCCTCGAAGGTCCAGTTCATGCGGAACGCGTTCTGGCTCATCTCCAGCCCGCTGGTTGCCACACCGCCCGCGTTGGCGGCCTTGCCGGGGCCGTAGAGCACCTTGTTCGCGAGGAATACCTCGACGCCCTCCGGCATCGTGGGCATGTTGGCTCCTTCGCTGACGACCGTGCAGCCGTTCTTCACGAGCGCTTCGGCGTCCTTCTTGTCGAGCTCGTTCTGCGTCGCGCTGGGGAAGGCCGCATAGCATGGCACGTTCCACGGCCGCTCGCCCTCGAAGTACTCGACTTTGTACTCCTCGGCGTACTCCCGGATACGTCCGCGCCGCAGATTCTTGAGCTCCATGATGAACTCGAGCTTCTCCAGGTCGATGCCGTCGGGATCGTAGATATAGCCGTTCGAGTCGCTCATAGCCACCGTCTTCGCGCCGATCTCCGCCAGCTTTTTTACCGTATACTGTGCGACGTTGCCGGAGCCACTGACGACGCAGGTTTTTCCTTCGAGGGTTTCGCCGCGCCCGGCCAGCATCTCCTGGGCGAAATAGACGCTGCCGTAACCGGTCGCCTCGGGCCGCACCAGAGATCCGCCCCAGTTCAGCGCCTTGCCGGTGAGAACACCGCTGAAGTTGTTGCGTATGCGCTTGTACTGGCCGAAGAGGTAGCCGATCTCACGGGCGCCGACGCCGATGTCACCGGCAGGGACGTCGGTGTCGCTTCCGATATGACGATAGAGCTCGGTCATGAAGGACTGACAGAACTGCATGACCTCGTTGTCGCTCTTGCCCTTCGGATTGAAATCACTTCCGCCCTTCCCGCCGCCGAGGGGCAGGGTGGTAAGACTGTTCTTGAAGATCTGGTCGAAGGCGAGGAACTTGAGGATGCCGAGATTGACCGTGGGGTGAAATCGAAGCCCGCCCTTGTAGGGGCCGAGTGCGCTGTTGAACTGGACACGGTATCCGCGATTTATCTGGAACTCACCCTGATCGTCCACCCACGGCACGCGAAAGATCAGGACCCGCTCCGGCTCGACCATGCGCTCGAGGATCTTGGCTTCCTCGTACTCCGGGTGTTGCTCGACGACGGGGGAGAGGGTGGACAACACCTCCCCCACCGCCTGAAGGAACTCAGGCTCGGTGCGGTAACGCCGTTGTACGTCCTCGAGGACACGGTCGGTATATGACATGCTTGCTGCCTCCGTCTGCGGTGAATCTCCCGGATCGTATCACCGGGCTCATGAATCCGCAAGCATCCCGTTGATGGAAGCGGCCGCTTTGCGACCCTCTCCCATCGCGAGGATGACGGTGGCTGCTCCGAGGACGATGTCCCCGCCGGCGTAGACCCGGTCCATGGATGTCTTGCCGTTCTCGTCGGTGACGATGTTCCCCCACTTGTTGGTCTCGAGCTCGCCGGCGGTCTGCTTGAGCAGCGGATTCGATTCGTTTCCGATCGAAACCACGACCGTGTCGACCTCCATCTCGTGCTCGCTCCCCTCGATGGCGATGGGACGACGCCGGCCAGAGTCGTCGGGCTCACCGAGCTCGTACTCGAGAAGCTCGATCCCGCGCACCCGACCCTGATCATCGCCGAGAATGCGCTTGGGGTTTCGAAGCGTGCG
>JAWLDL010000452.1:0-2570 GCA_041686675.1 Spirochaetia bacterium
GACAACCGTCGTAGATGACAGTTTCTCGCGCATGGGAGCGTGGGTACCCGGCTACGGCGACTGGAGCGTCGAGCGCGGGCGGCTCGTGCAGGGGAGCACCGCGGCCGGGATGGCCCGTATCGACCGGGAAGTCCCCCAGGACGGGGTCTACCAGATCGATTTCACGATCCGCTACGTTGACGGCGGCTACCGTAGCATGGCCGATTATGAGTCCGGGCGGTATCACGCGGGCTTCGGTGTTCATCTCGGTGTCACGAATCCGCCTCTCCGCGGTAAGTCATGGGGCAACGACGAGAGTTATCTGCTGTGGCTGAATCTCGACACGCGACCTGAAACGCGGCGCAACGAGGCTGCGCACTATGGCTTTCGCGCGCAGGTCTACGAGAGCTCGGACAACGTTACGATGGAACTGATGAGAAGCAGCGAGATGCGTCGTCTCTTCGGCGACTCGCGGGCCAGTATCGATCTCGCACGCGCACTCGAAGAGCTCTCGGGTCGGCGGTTCGCCGTTTCGGACCTTCGGCCGTACCTGCGTCGAGACATCCCGGTGAGTATCCGCGTGAACACACGCACCGGTGAGGTCGGCGTAAAGGACCCCACAGCCCCGATCCGCTTCTACTTCAATGTCGATCCCGACATGCTTGACGGAGACTACGTAAGTCTTCGCACGAACTCACTTGCGGCAAGTTTCGATAACTTCACCGTTACTCGGAGATAGTCCGCCTTCGGCGGTGGCCCGGAACGCCGGGCCGCCGTCGTCTCTTTACACCAGCAACGATAGGTTTCCCACAATATGGACGAGCGCTTCGGTATCGAGGGAGCAGTAGCGCTTCAGGTCCTCCAGCACGGCATCGGCGGTGAGTTCCTGCCCGGCGGGAAAGCCGTGTCTGAGGAAGTAGTAGAGCACATTCGCATCGCGCCCGTCGGCCACCTCGAGGTCCCCGTACTCGCCCCCGATCATGGCCTGATACACCGCCTTCAATGAGGCACTCCCCTCCTGCCGCGGATCATAGTACTCACCGCGCGCGAAGATGCGCGAGATATCGACGAGACGCGGGATGATGTTCTCGAGCTGCGGTGGCGGGAGCGGCGCGGCGGGCGCGAGGCGCTCGAGCATCCGTCGCTCGAAGCCCTTCCCGTACACGACGATGCTCCCGCGCTCGCCGATGCGGGCCACCAGGTCACGATAGAGCCCGGCACGTCCGTCCTCGCCCGGAGGGGCGGCGTAGACGTGGTGAACGGGGGAGGCGCCCGGGCGCTCCCGACGGTGTAGCGAGTAGATCACCGGGACATGCTCCCAGGGGGCGATCCCGGCCGCGGTCGGCACGGCTTCGCTGTAGGCCTCGAAGTCGAGGAAGGACAGCGGATACTCGAGACCTTCGAGAAAAGCGGCAATTGCGGGGCGATCGACGTGACGCTCACCGCTCGCGCGGGCCGCGAGATGGATCTCCTGCACGGGTGAGATCTCACTGCCGGGAGGAAGCTCGGCCAGTCGCTCGACCTTGCTCCTGCCCGCCGTGCACACCGGACAGCTGCGGCGCCTGCACGGATCCACCTGCTCGAGCATGTAATCCTCGGGAAGCGCGAGGATCTCCATCATCCGCTCCAGCCGTGACGGCACCTCCGCAGCTCTGCCGCGCGCCCGACGCGTCACATCGGCATCGATGAGAAGCCCCTGGTAGCCGTCTCCGGGGCTGCGGCGATAGGTCTTTCTCAGGTAGCGGAGAACCACCTCACCTCCGCCGGCTCCTGTTCGGGCAAACACGTGATCGGCAAAGGCGGCTTCCCAGACAAAGGAGTCCTTCACCGAGGTTGTCGGACGAAGAAAGATCAGGCTCCGGCCCGATTCCGATTTCCCGAGCACCTCTACGCGGGCCAAGGCGCGCCACTCGGGCGTGAGCTCGCACTCCCTGACCTCGGGCTCCGCGGAGAGGCCGGCAACGGAGGCGAGGCGGCGGTACTGATCCTCCTCATAGGCGCGATGCAGGGGTGACCCATCGTCTTCGGGTCCGTTCATGCGGTACCACAGCTGCCTCGGACAGCGGATCCCGGTGACGAAATCGTCAGTGGTGATGACGCGCTGCACGCCTACTCCGTGGGCTTGACCAGCTCAAAGGTATCGATGGCGATCTGCAGCTCCTCGTTGGTGGGAATTACGAGGATGGTAACCGGGGAATAGTCCATGGAAATGACGCCCATGCGCGGGCCGTTCTCGAGGTTCTTCCGGTAGTCCATGACAATGCCGATGTTCTCGAGGCGGTTGCAGATTCGCTCGCGCATGCGGGTGCCGTACTGCCCGATGCCGCCGGTGAACACCAGAAGGTCGGTCTTGACCATGTTGGCCGAGTATCCGCCGATGTACTTGCGGATGCGGTAGGCGTAGACGTCGAGGGCGTCCTGGGCATTTCGGTTGCCCCGTTCGGCCGCCTCCTCGAGATCGCGCAGATCGTTGGAGATCCCCGAGAGACCGAGAAGGCCGCTTTTCTTGTTCAGCATCTCGTTGAGCTGCGAGGCGGTGTATCCGCGCTCCAGGAGATAGAAGATGATGGCGGGATCGATGTCGCCGCTTC
>JAWLDL010000453.1:0-2568 GCA_041686675.1 Spirochaetia bacterium
CGCTCAGTATCGACACCGTCGTGATCGTCGGTCTCTGGAATCTGACGCTGGAGTTCAGTTACTGAAAAGTCGTGTTATACTCACCCCCGTGAAACCGAACATCGAGACAACGTTCGACGGAAGCGAAGGGACGGTGTTCTACCGCCGGTGGGATCCGCAGGCGGAGGCGCGGCGCATCGTCATCCTCGTCCACGGCTACGCCGAGCACGGCGGGCGCTACGCGCACGTGGCCGGCCGGCTCACCGCAGACGGCGGGGTGGTGTACGCACCGGATCATATCGGTCACGGACGCAGCGACGGAGAGCGGGCGCTCATCCGCGATTTCGAGCATGTGGTTGATGATCTTCACGCCGTCGGCGAAATCGCCCGGGACGAGTATCCCGGCCTCCCCCTCATCGTCATCGGCCACTCCATGGGAGGGCTGCTCACCGCCCGCTTCGCCGAGCGTTATCCGGGCGAGGTGGCGGCCGTGGGCTTTCTCGGGGCGGTTATCGGCGAGTGGAACTGGGCCCGGAAAGTCCTGGCGCTCCCGAAGCTGCCGCAGGAGCCGAGCGATCCGGCGGGGATGTCGCGGGATCCCGAGACCGTGCGAAGCTACGCCGAAGATCCGCTGGTCTACCACGGCGGCTACAAGCGCCCGCTTCTGGAAGCCGAGGTGGTGGCCCTCGATCGTTTCAACGAGGACATCGACGAGCTCACCATGCCGCTGCTCTTCCTGCACGGGGAGGCGGACCCCTTTGTGGATGCGGCGACCAGCCGCCGGGCGGTCGAGCGCATGCCCGCCTCGGAGAAGGTGATGAAAACCTATCCGGGAGCGAGGCATGAGCTCGTGAACGAGCTCAATCGGGACGAGGTGATCGAAGAGATTGCCCGCTTCGTCGCCCGCGTCGCGCCGTGAACGGTCATCGCACCCGCGGGCGCCCCGCCTCGAGGAGGCCCGAAAGCGTTCCCGCGGGGTCCGCGAACTTCGCAAGCAGGATCATCGCGGCGATGATCTAGGGCCTGTAGCTTGCCTGCTTGTACAGCGGGACCCGGTAGCGGTCGAACACCGAGGCGGCCACCGCCCGGGACACCTCCCGCATGTAGGCGTTCCCTTTGCCGATGTACAGGTCGTCGCGGATTCCGATCACGTCGGCCATGAAGCTGATCATGTTCGCCGTCTCCCGCACCGTCTCCCCGTGCGCGATCTGGCTCTTGCCGTAATCGAGGTCTCCCAGACGGTCGAGCTTGTCCTGCAGCTGTTTCATGTCCATCCGTTGTGGCTCTAGTATCGTGTGTATGTCGGCCCGGGCCTCAGTCCGCCGGCCGTCGGTCTATCGGGACTCGGGAATCCTGCCGAGGGCCTTCAGGATCTTCTCGGGGGTAAACGGCCACCCCCGCATCCATACGCCCACGGCGTCATGGATTGCATTTCCGATGGCAGGTGCCGCCCCGTTTACGCTTATCTCGGAGACCGACTTCGCTCCAAAGGGCCCGTAGGGGTCGTCGGTCTCGATGAGCACCGCCTCGAACTCCTCGGGTATGTCCCCGATCATGGGAACCCCGTAGCTGCGCAGGTCCGGATTCTGACACCGCCCGTCTGAGTCGAAGATCATCTCCTCGTAGAGCGCGTGCCCGATGGACTTCACCACCGCGCCGTAGATCTGGCCGAGGGCGTATTCCGGGTTCACCGGCGTGCCGCAGTCCTCGAGGGCGTAGTACTTGTCCACGGTGACCTTTCCCGTACGGGTGTTCACCGACACCTGCGCGAAGTGGGCCCCGTAAGGAAAGGAAAACTTGTCGGTGGTAAACGAGGCCGAAGCGATGAGCTGGCCGCTTCCCTCACCGCTCTGGGTATGCCGGGCAAGCTCCGTATAGCTGATCTCCCCGCCCTTCCCCCGGGCGATTCCCGGAGCGGCGAGCTCGATGTCCCCCTCGGGCTCGCCGAGCACGGCGCCGGCCGCCCGACGGATCATATCGGCCATCCTGACCGCCGCGTTGTGCGCCGCTCCGCCGGAGAAGTAGGTCCCCGAGGAGGCATAGGCTCCGGTATCGAAGGGTGCCATGTCGGTATCGCCGGACTGCACGGTTACGCGTTCCATGTCGCACTTCAGCACTTCCGCCGTCATCTTGGCGCTCACCAGGTCGAGGCCGGTGCCGAGGTCTGCGCCTCCCGACTGCACGAGGAACGTTCCGTCGCCGAGCATCTTCACCGTGGCGGTGGCGTGGTCGAGCCCCGGAAGCCCCGACCCCTGCTGCACCGTGGCGACCCCCTTGCCGATCTTGACGTCCGGGTCCGTCGACTCTTCCCGGACACCCCAGTTGATCATCCTTGCCCCCTGCTCGAGGGCGGGACCGAGCCCGCAGCTCTCGGCCGGAGCGGCGGCTCCCTCGCGCCCCTCGCCGAGGCACTTGAGGATCTCGAGCATCGCCCCCTCGCTGACCCGGTTTTTCTCCACCAGCTCCAGGTGATCCATCCCGAGCTCCTCGGCGAGCTCCTTCACGGCCATCTGCAGGGCATAGTTTGCCTTCGGGGCGCCGTAGCCCTGGTAGGCCCCGGTGGGCGGGCGGTTGGAGTAGTAGGCGACC
>JAWLDL010000454.1:0-2562 GCA_041686675.1 Spirochaetia bacterium
GGGGAGAAGCTCTCCATCCTCCGGCGCGAAGCCGAAGTCATACGGGCTACTACCGCCATAGGCCCGAAAGTCTTTGGTCTCGTTCTCCGGCACTTTCACCGTCCCTTCGGGCTCAAGCCAGACTTCGGCGGGATTCTCTGTCACGGTCACTTCCGCCGTCACTTGAGTTCCGACGTCATCGGTGACCTCCACAGAACCGCTCACGCTTGTAACGCCGTCCAGATCGGGGGTGGCAACGAATAGCCCCTCTGCCGGGTCCTCAATGGTCCCGATATTCTCTGATCCATCCGCGATTGCGTACTCATAGGGAGGAACGCCGCCCGAGGCTTCGAACTGAAAGTCATCGTCCAGCTCGAGTGTCACGCTCGTGCGGTTCAGAAAGAGCTCTGGCGGTACCGTAACGAATACCAGTGCCTGCGTGGACACTCCGGCTGCATCCGTGACCTCAATCGTCGCCTCCGTCGCGTCGTTCGGAGCCTGATAGATGCCGGTACTGGAGCCTATCGTGCCGCTGCCGGCAAAAAGCTCAAACGCGTAGTCACCGGAACCTCCGCTCGCGGAGAACTCCTTCGCCTGCTTCGCCTTCACGAGCGCCGCGGTCGGCTCGATGGCGAGCGGGCCCGGCGCCTCGGGTGCCTGGAAAGGTTCGTACATCACGAAGTCGTCGCAACCCGCAAACCCGAATACTGCCAATACAAGCAGTATCCATCGTCCACCGGATCGAAGCCGTGTTTTCTGGTCCGATACAGAGTGTGATCGTTTCATACGCGTGCCCTCCTCAGGGGCCCAATGTCACCACCACTCCCGGCAGAAAAGCCATGAGTGGATAAGCTTCTTCGAAAACAACCCAGTAGCTCGCATCGAGTCCCAGGGCAAAGTGCTCGCCGAGGCGCGTCGTGAGCAACATACCTCCAAGGACGAACGGCACAAGCTTCGTGAGCCTGCCGGACTGCCTGGTCTCAATGGAGACGGCGGCAGGTCCTCCTGCGAGCCGCGCCGAGACACGCACGGCCGAATCAGCCGCAGGCCCCACCCGGACTTCCGGACCGAAGGGGAGCAGCCACACTGTTCCGTCGGTGTCTTCGACGTCGGGCAGCACGCTGGCGCCCCCCGCATAGAATCCGGCTGCGGCCGAGGCCGATCTGATCGGAAACTGGTAACGGGCGGAAATCCACGGCATCACGCCATATTTGAAATACTCCGTAGCCCCGCCCGTTATCAGCACCGGAGAAAACCCCGCGCCGAGCTGCAGTCCCCGGGGTGCGCGTGCGGTGGCCGGCACTTCCACTTCAGCGGGAGGTTCCGTGGACGGCGATGGCGGCTGACCGGCGACATCCTGCTGAACTTCGTTTCTCGTCCGCGCGATTCCTGCGTCCACCGTCAGTTCCCGGACCAGCGCTGCAACTCGCGAATCAAATTCCAGCCCCACCTCGGCACGGTCCCTCTTGCGCGCCATCACTTCTCCGTCAACATTCCGCCGAATAGAAACATCCAGTGTGGTCACGCCGTCCTCAACGGTATACCGGCCGACGAAATGGAACTCTGCTTCCTCGCCCGATACGACCTCGAGTCCGGCTCGCTCGAGCTCCACCCGGGCGCCACGACTGATTATGCGGGCGAGCTCGGGGTCGCTCGGCTCTCCGGCTACATCCTGGGCGATAGTGGGCTGTCCCGAGAGAGCTGCCACAGCAATAAAGGCGAGAAGCAAGGCCATCGAGAGCAGTCGGATGTACATATACGTCCCCGGTCGTATGCCGCTGTCTACTAGTATACTGCTTTTATGGGCGTACCTTCCACGTGATTCGCTGAGCGACAGGGTGTCCTCACCTCCTCTGTGCGACTCAGCGGTAGACGCTGCCCATGATCTCACATGCTCGCCCCATATGGCTTGACATCTTATGTCGAACTTGACAAATAATGAAACACAGGACGACAGTGTGTATGAGTCCCGATAGGATCAGGTGTTGGCCATGAATAATCACGCGACTGCAGGGCCCGCGGTGAGCTCCACGGCAGTGAGGGCACTGCGCGTACTGGAGATTCTCGCAGCCTCCGGCGATCCAGTGAGCATTACGGAGGTCGCCGCGGAACTCAAGATGGAGAAGGTAACGGCATATCGGATGCTCATTACCCTGGAGCATGCGGGCTACGTCGTGCGCGAAGACGCTTCGAGGCGTTTCCGGTTGAGTTACAAGGTGGTCTCCCTCAGCAGAAACCTGCTGGCGGAGAACGAGGTGTCCCGCCTGGTTCAGCAGAAACTGAGAGAAATCTCCAATGAGACGAAGGAGACGCTCCACTACTCGGTTCTTGACGGTCACGAGGCCGTTCTGGTCCATGCAGTCAGAGGTACGCAGGTCCTCAGCGTCAACTTTCAGATCGGCGACCGCTCGCCGCTTCACGCAACATCGATCGGCAAAGTCCTCCTTGCATATCAGGACGAGTCATTCCTGGAGTCGTTCGTAGCCTCCGGCCTGAGCCGGTTCACCGAGGAGACAATCGTCGACGGCGACACACTGCGACGCGAGCTCGAGCGCATCCGTACCCAGGGATACGGGTTCGACC
>JAWLDL010000455.1:0-2561 GCA_041686675.1 Spirochaetia bacterium
AGCTGCCGATTTCTTGCAAACCTTTCAGGCGTCTCATCCACCCTCCTTGACTCGAGACCCTTTCCACCGCGTCGTTTCGGGCATTTACAGATCGGCCAAAGCGGCTTACGATTTGGTAATTCGTTCCGGAGGTAGTGCAGTATGAGGCGTAGACTCACCATCTTTGCCGCGGTCGGTCTTCTGTTGGCACTTGCGGGATGTGCCACTAACCCCACTACGCAGTACAGCCATATCAGCTACGCGGATAATGTTCCGGAGAACTGCTTCGGCGTGGACTGGAACATCACGGAGGCCTTTTTCGCCGAGATGAATCCAGGTTACGAGCGCGAGGACACGTTTACCATGTTCGGAGCGAGACGGGGTTTCAACAGCTTGCAGGAATTCTCCGACATCGATGTCATCACGTACATAAACCGGGAAGCTGATCTTGACCTGTTCGGCGAACGCGGGTGGCTTGCCTATGCATTCGACAAAAACACCGGTGAGCTTCTGGCCGGAGGATTCCGTGCGACCTACGTTGACCTCCGAAGCGCCGGAATCGGTTATAGTCCTGTCCCTGATGCGCAAGGGGACACTGACCGCCGTTCCGGGGGTTCCCTTCGGCAACTCGATCGACCCGATCGAGTCCTCGAGCAGGCCGGGGCGGTGTACGGCCAGGCCTACGGGCGAAGCGAAGCGAGCGAGATCCTTGGCTCTAACCGTCATTACGTTCAATATCTCTGGCACGATCCGCGCTATTCGGTTGTGGCCAACACAGACTATGTAAGCGCAGGACCCACATACACCGACATCGTTCTCGTGAAGACCGAGTACCTCCGTGACCTCTTCGTGCTCGAGTAAGCGTCCGAAGCGGCTCGCCCTCTCCCTGCTCCTGGTTATCTCCGCCTGGAGCGTTGCCTTGGCCGAGGACACGGTCGCCGTCATGCCGCTCCGCGAGGGTCCCGACGCCGGCCTCACCGACGGCGAGCTCATCTATGAGTACGTGCTGTCCGCGCTCGTGCGGACCCGCAGATACGAGGTAATCGACTACCGGCAACGTGAGAGCCTGCTCGAGGAAATACGGTTCTCTCTGGCCGCAGTCTCCGAAATGGACGACGAGATCCGGGCCGGGAGACTGCTCGCTGCACGGTACGTGTTGATACCCTTTGTTTCGCGCCTGTCGGGCGAGTATCATGTGATGCTGAAGATTGTGGAAACGGAGACGGGACGCGTCGTCCACACCGAAATGGGGGCGGCTCCCACCGAATCGGCGCTGCCGACAACGGTGGAACGTACAGTCACATCACTGGTTTCCGCCGTCCGATCCGACGGGACGATTGCCGCGCACGACGGGGGAGTGCCATCGGCTCAGGGGAGCGGCCCTATCCCACCCCGGGAGAATCCGTCCCCGTCGGGCGTCATGACCGTGGGCCTGGATGCTCAAGATGGAGAAACCGTCGTGTACTCCGGTGAGGGGCTTGCGGGCCGTCTTCTGATGGTGCGCGACAATTCAATTGTCGAAACCTACGGGCTGTCGCTGGTTTCCTCTGCCGGTACGGGGAGCGGGCGCATGCGCCACTACGGGCTAAGCTCGGGCGAAGGGGGGAAGACATCAACGATCAGCGGCTCGCCGGGGCAGACGATTGACCTGCGCTTCTATGTCTATAAAGGACTCTGGTCCGGTAGTCAGCAACGTGAGGTGGAGCGGGCGATCCGCGCATCGGGAGGCTCCGCACGCTCTGTGCGCGCCGGAAACGGCGAGGTTCGGCTGATACATGAAGCCCGCGTCGAGATGATCCCGGGGCGGGTCGTGAGGATCACATTGCCCACGCGCTGACCTCGGCTCGGCCTACAAATAGCACGATCTTCTCTCCCTCCACACGGACTATCGGGAGAAGATAGCCGCGCTTGCCCGACCATGCGCTCGCCGGCAAACCTAAGCGGCGGAACCGCAGATGACAATAGAAAAGTCCCTTTGGCGGCTTCCCCGGAGGCAAGCTGTGTCCAGTTCTCTATCCGGCCGGCCGCCGCCGTCCTTCTTTCGAGGGGCGAAGCCCCGCCATCCCGTCGTATTCGCCGTCGACTACTTCGATTAAATGGGTCATGAAAGAGTGTTAGACTATCCTAACAAAAAGTATGTGTCAAGAAGAGTTCGCGCATTCTTACGCATTCCTTGCTTGACAGCGTACGTACGCTCGGATATCATGTACGTATGAAAGTGACTGCGACGGAGCTGCGCCAGAATCTCTATCGGATCATAGACACGGTGTTGGAGACGGGAGAGGCAGTGGAGGTCGCGCGGAAGAGCGGGACGGTGCGGATCATTCCGGACAAGAAGGCGACTATCTGGGACCGGCTGGAAGTTCATGATGTAATCGCCGGGGAGATCGAAGAGTCGTGGGATGGCGCCTGGGACGGAGAGCCGGAGCTCGATGCTCCGGACCGGGGCCGGCTGTGATCCTTCATCTCGACACGCACGTTGTAGTCCGCTTGTACGCCGGAGATCGCGAGCTCTTCCCCTCCCGCGCTCGGGCGGCACTCGATCACGCGCGGCTCGTGTACTCACCGATCGTTGAGCTCGA
>JAWLDL010000456.1:0-2558 GCA_041686675.1 Spirochaetia bacterium
CGCACTACGAGCCGCTGACCTTTCACCTTCCGGGCAAGATGTGGTCGCGGCGCTGGGAGCTGCTCCTGGACACCGATCGCGGCTGGCTATCCGCACCACCAACCGTTGAGGCAGGCGAGGCCCTGGAGGTGCAGGACCGGAGCACGCTGGTGCTGAGAAAGGCGGACTGACTGATGGCACATCTCCCGCGGGCAACGTATCGGATTCAACTGAGCGCGGACTTCGACCTCGACCAGGCCGCCGGTATCGCCTCCTACCTCGAACGGCTTGGCGTGAGCCACGCCTACGCCTCTCCCTACCTCCAGGCGGCGCCCGGGAGTACGCACGGCTATGATGTCGTAGACCACGGACGCGTGAATGTCGAGCTCGGCGGCGAGAAGGCCCACAGCTGGTTCTGCCGCAGTCTCGACGAACACGGCCTCGGGCAGGTGCTCGACATCGTTCCGAACCACATGGCCATCGCCGGCTCAGACAACACGTGGTGGTGGGACGTGCTGGAAAACGGTCCCTCGAGCCGCTACGCCTCCTATTTCGACGTCGACTGGAGCGTGCAGCACGAGGAGGGCAATCGCATCCTGCTTCCCATCCTCGGTGACCACTACGGTCGCGTTGTGGAAGCCGGGGAGATTCGCCTCGAGCGGTCCGGCGGCACCTTTCTGATCCGCTACTACGAGCACGTCTTCCCGGTGGCCCCTCGCTCCCTCGTGGATCTCCTCTCGCGGGCGGCGGAGGCCGTCGATTCCGCCGACCTCGGTTTCATCTCGAGCGCGCTCGACTATCTCCCGCTTCCCACGGCCACCGACCGGCCGAGCACCCAGCGACGCCACCGTGACAAGGAGGTGATCCGCATTCAGCTGACCCGACTGCTCGACGAGCAACCGGCCGTGCGCCGGGCGGTGGACGACGAGGTCCGGCGCATGAACGAGGATCCCGACCTCATGGACGGCCTGCTTGCCGACCAGAATTACCGGCTTGCGCTCTGGCGCATTGCGAGCAGTGATCTCGGATACCGGCGGTTTTTCGACATCAACAACCTCGTGGCGCTTCGTATCGAGGACGACGAGGTGTTTCGCGACACGCACCGTCTGATTCTCGGATGGCTGACCGACGGGACCCTGCAGGGAGTCCGCATCGACCATCCTGACGGCCTGCGGGATCCCGAGCAGTATTTCAGGAGACTGCGCGATCAGGCGCCGGAGGCGTGGATCGTGGCGGAGAAGATTCTGCACCGCGGCGAGCGCATCCCCGATGCCTGGCCGGTCGAGGGAACCACCGGATACGACTTCATGACCATGACCGACGGTCTCTTCGTTGCCGCGGAGAACGAGACAAGCTTTACCGACTTCTACCACTACTTCACCGCCGAGCCGACCGACTATCGTGAAGTCCTGCGAGAGAAGAAGTACATGGTGATGAACGATCTGCTGGGAAGCGATCTCAACCGCCTCACCGAGCTTGCCATGCAGGTATGCCTCGAGCACCGCCGGTACCGTGACTACGGCCGCGATGAGGTCGGCCATGCCCTTACCGAAATCGTGGCAAGCTTCCCGGTCTATCGCACCTATGTACGCGCCGGTCTCGGAGAGGTGCGCGACGAGGATCGGGACGTGATCGAGACGGTCGTCACCGAGGCACGGGAGCGGCGTCCGGAGATCGACGGAGAGCTCTTCGAGTTTCTGAAAGGCGTGATGCTCCTCGAGTATCCGGGGGACGCCGAGCGCGAGCTCGTCATGCGCCTTCAGCAGCTCACCGGGCCCGTCATGGCCAAGGGAGCCGAGGATACCGCGTTCTACAGCTACAATCGCTTCACGATGTTGAACGAGGTCGGCGGCGACCCCGGCGTGTTCGGCACGGAGGCGGCGGCGCTGCACGAGGAGTACCGCGAGCGCGCTGCGCATTCCCCCCGTGCCATGCTCTCGAGCTCCACCCACGATACGAAGCGTGCGGAGGACGTTCGGATGCGGCTCGCGGTGCTCTCCGAGATTCCCGCCGAATGGGAGCAGTTCGTACACTCGGCGAGCGTGCAGAACGAATCACATCGCACGGACGGGCAGCCCGATCGCAACATGGAGTACCTCATCTACCAGACGCTCGTCGGGGCGTGGCCCATCGATACCGATCGAATGCTCACCTATGTGGAAAAGGCGTCCCGTGAGGCCAAAACTCACACCTCCTGGACGGCGCAGAACGCGGAATACGAGGCGGCACTGCGGTCCTTCGTTGAAGGCATCATGGAGGATGATGAGTTCATGGCGATGGCCGAGGAGCTCGTCGGGCGCATCCGCACGGCGGGGTGGGTGAACAGTCTCGCCATGACGGCGCTGAAGCTGACCGCTCCGGGCGTGCCTGACGTGTATCAGGGGAGCGAGCTCTGGAACCTGAGCCTGGTGGACCCCGACAACCGCAGACCGGTGGATTTTGCCGCGCGCGAGCGAATGCTCTCCGAGCTTTCGAAGCTGTCGCCCGTCGAAATCATGGACCGCCTCGATGAAGGATTGCCCAAGCTGTGGCTGATCAACCGCGGGCTTGCGCTCCGCACGTCACTTCCGGATGCCTTC
>JAWLDL010000457.1:0-2557 GCA_041686675.1 Spirochaetia bacterium
GCGCTGTGTCACGATGAAGGAGCCGAGAAAGGGTGCCACGTCGAGGTCGAGCATGTTTTGCGCGCGCGCGAACCACTGGAAGCCTGCGGCCCCGATGGGGCTTGCGTAGAAGGCATCGACCATGCCGCTGTTGAGCGAGGTGAGGAGGGCGTTCTGTCGCACCGGAACGACCTCATATCCCATGCGGCGGAAGGCGCGCGCGGTCTGGGGCTGGTCGTCCGCTACCGCGAGGGCCAGATCCTTGAGATCGCCCGGGCGCCGGATAGGCTCGTTTGCGAAGAAGTTCACCCAGCCCGCCTTCGACCACCCGATCACTTCGAACTGGGTGCCCTCGATGGACTCCTCGATGTCGGGGCGCAGCCGCTCGAAGACGTAGTCGAGCTCCTCGTCCGAACGGATGAGCACGGGTGCCGAGAGGGCGAAGATCTCATCGGAAAGAAGCGCCAGGGCGTCGCTGGTAAACAGTGCCCCCTGGATCTGGCCGATTCGCATCTTTCGAATGATATCGTTCTGCTCTCCGGCGATGCCGTTGTGGAAGACCTGCAGAGTGACCTGTCCTCCGGAGATCTCGCGCCAGTCTGCCGCAATGCGGTTGAGCGCCCGTCCCCACGGTGAGGACTCGGGAGCCGCGCTTGCGATTTTCAGTGTGAACGCGCTCGCAGTGCCGGCTGATATCACCAGCATGGCAATCGCCAGGGCGAGGGCCGTGATCGACCGTCTCATTCATCTTCCTCCTCTGCGTTCTCAAGCTCATCGAGGCCGACGACGAAGAATCGATCCAGGTTGTCGAGGTAGAATCGCGCCTCCTCCTGCTTGATGGTATTGATAAGCCGGTACTGCGGATAGGCTTCGGCGTCTACCTCGAGCGCCTGCTCCATGAGCTCGACGAATCGTCGGATCTCCTGTTGCGGGATTGCAACCGAGGTCGCGAGGGAAACGTAGGGTGAGGCCTTCCTGCCGTCGGCGAGCTCGACCGCGCGCTCGAAATGGTGCCTCGCTTTCTCGCGGCTGCCGCCGAGTCCCTCGGGAAGACCTGCGTAGTAGGCGATGTAGAACTCGTGGATGGCACCTTCGTCGTAGGCCGGGTCGAGCTCGAAGGCGCGGTCCATGAGCGCCCCCGCGCGTGCCGCCTGCATGGAGAGGCCGATGTCGAAGGGATCGGTGGACACAGCCCCCAGCCAGCCGGCGGCGGCCCAGTAGAGATACGGCACGTCTTCGGCGGCTGTTTCGGCCAGGATTGCCGGGTCATCGCTTCTCACGCTCTCGGTGAAGCCGGGGTAGCGGAGCTCGAGTGCCCGAAGCGCGCGGTCGCGTCCGCGGATGTAGAGGTTCTTGGCCCGGGAAATGAGCTTCTCTCGCCGCTCGTACTCCGTTTGATCGAGCATCGTGGCGCGGGTCTGCAGGAAACCGTTTGCGTAGCTCACGTAGGCGCTTGCCGAGGAGAGCAGCAGTTCCTCGTTCTCCGGATCCTCGGCGAGGAGGGTGTCATAGAGCTTGAGCACGAAGGGTAGAGCATCGCCGACGAGCTCGGGATCGTTGTCCGAAGAGAAGGCATCGACCTCTCCCCCGCCGGTCGACAGCGCGTCGGAAACCGCACGCACCGCCATCTGGTTGATCGAGCACCCGGCAAGCACGAGGATAAGGGCCAACAGCGCGAGCAGCTTTCGAATCACAGTGAATTTGTAAAGGAAGGCCGGGCCTTTTGCAAGCTGCCGGCAGCGGGCATCGCGAAGCCGGGGGTGGGGACGGGCAGCGGGCTTGCACGCGGCCGCAGCCCACGTCGTTGACGCCGGCCCGACCCCGTGAAAGACTGGGAGACCACAGATAAGGAGGGTGAGTTGTGGATCTCGGACTGAAAGACAAGGTTGCACTGGTGACCGCCTCGAGCAAGGGGCTCGGCGCGGCAACGGCTATGGAGTTCGCTCGTGAGGGCGCGAAGGTTGCTATGTGCGCGCGCAGCGGGAAGCTTCTCGAAGAACGCGCGGGTGAAATCCGGCAGGAGACGGGCGCCGAGCCTCTGGTGATGGAGGCCGATCTTACCAGCCGCGAGGATATCCGTCGGGTCGTTGCAACGACGAAGGAAACCTACGGGCGCATCGACACCCTGTTCATCAACGCAGGCGGCCCGCCCCCGGGAGTGTTCGCCGATCTCGATGAAGACGCCTGGCAGGGCGCCGTCGAGCTCACCCTCATGAGCGCCGTCCGACTGGTGCGGGAGACCCTTCCCACCATGCGCGCGCAGGGAGAGGGCAGCATCCTCGCCTGCACCTCGGTGAGCGTGAAGCAGCCGGTCGACGGGCTCATGCTCTCCAATGCGCTACGCATGGGCGTGACGGGCATGCTCAAGACCCTGTCCAACGAGGTCGGCCCCGAGGGCATTCGAGTCAATATGATTCTTCCGGGATGGACGAGGACCCAGCGCGCGGTGAGCCTGCTTGCCGGCCGTGCGGAGAAAGCCGGTACGACACCCGAGGAGCAGGAGACACAGCTGACCGCCGGTGTGCCCCTCCGGCGCATGGGAGAGCCGCAGGAGTTCGCCCGTGCCGCTGTCTTCATC
>JAWLDL010000458.1:0-2554 GCA_041686675.1 Spirochaetia bacterium
CTTGCTGCCTTCGTGGTAGGCGTCGGGCTCCTTCGGCACGATCGAAAAGACCAGCGGCCGCGAGCACGTGTCCACGCCAAGCTTTCAGCCTGAGCGAGGGAGTCGATCACTCGTACCAGGGGATGGTAGCGCCGACGGAAGCTGCAAGGTCGTTCATCTCTGCGTCGGTGTGATAGAGCAACGAAGCCGGCTCGGTAGAGACACCGTCGTCCCCTCGGATGAAGCGGTAGGCGGTGTGGTACTCCGAGTCCACGTTGAGCTGCTCCGTGTCGGAAAGCCCCTGGAGTTCGGTTTCTCCATTGCAGGTACAGACATAGGTGCTCGCCGCGCTTTCGACCCGCACGAAAAACGTCGTCCCTCGAACCCCCGCGACCGCAGTCGGTGTACGAATCTCGAAGGCTGTGTCGCCTGTCACCTGTCGCAAGCGATCGAACACTGCCGCAAAGCTGCCCTTCTCGAGCTCCGCGGTGCGGACCTCTCCGCCTTGCAGGTTGAGACGGATCGCCGTGTTCTCGCGCAGCTGAAATACGTTTCGGTCGTCGAACACGATCTCCGCGACGCCGTTCGGTCCCGTTTCAACAACCTGGCCTGACTCCACCCGGTCGCCGATACTCGCAGCTTCGCCGTCCACGGTGACCTCGCCCTCGAGGTACTCCATTACTCCGTAGAGCGCCACAAGCGCCTCGGCCGATGCGTTGCCCGACTGCTCTCCGTTGCCCGATGCGGCCACCGCTGGTGACAGAACCACCAAGAGAACGGCGCTTATGATCATGATCCCGGGCGATCTGTTACTGGTTCTACAGGACATGGCTTACTCCTTTGTCTGGCGGAAGCTCGAGGGCAGAGCGTCCGCCGGCGGGCCGCCTGGTCACAGCCCCGTGAATCCATCATGTAGCTCTGGTATTCGTTTTGCAATAGTAGCCTCGACCCGCTCGCTGCGCCTATTCCCCGGACTTGTTCTGAGACTCGTACTCGTGCTCTGCAAAGGCGTGTGTGATCCGGTCGATGATAATGGCCATGAACACGATGCTGATGCCGGCCTCGAACCCCTGCCCCACTTCCACACGATTGATTGCAACCAGCACTTCCATGCCGAGAGTACGTGCGCCGATCATCGAACCGATGACCACCATCGCGAGCGCCATCATCGTGGTCTGATTGACGCCGACGAGAATGGAGGGACGCGCAAGGGGAAGCTGCACGTCGAAGAGAATCTCCCGACGGCTCGATCCGAAGGCTCGGGCGGCCTCGATGACGTCCTTCGGGACCTCCCGGATACCGACGTTGGTCAGCCGAATCACCGGCGGGACGGCGTAAATGATGGTCGCGAAGGTCGCCGGCACTTTGCCCAGCCCGAAGAGCATCAGGGCGGGGATGAGATAGACGAAGGTGGGAAGCGTCTGCATCGCATCGAGTACCGGCTTGATGAAGGCCTCGAAGCGATTACTCCAGGCCATGAGAATTCCGGCAGGGATGCCCACCATGAGGGAGATGATTACTGCCGTGAACACGATTGCGAGGGTCTGCATGGCGAGATCCCAGTAGCCGAAGCTGCCGATAAGAAGCAGCATAACCGACATGACTACGCTGTAGACCCACTTCTCCAGTGACTTCCAGGCGAGAAAGGCAACGACCAGGATAACGACGAACCACGGAATCAGAAGCAGCACGTTCTCCACGAAGAGAAGCACCTGCAGTCCGACATCCCCGAGAAAGTCGAAAAAGGGGCCGAGGTTGTCGAGGATCCAGTCCATTGCCTCGTCCACCCAATCGGCGAGGGGAACCCGCAGAAACGTCGGAAACTCAAGCATCGGTTCTCTCCTTCTTGCTCATGACCTCGAAGATGCGACGGGGCCGCACCTCGCCGAGAAAACGGTCGCGATCGTCGACCACCGCGACGGAGTAGCCTGAAGAGCTCACAAGCGGAAAGAGCTCCTCAATGACGGCATCGGGGGCACAGGTAACAGCATCATCTCTGATGATGTCGTCGAGCTTTTGGCCTTTGCCCTTCGGGTGCTCCTCCACGTCTTCGAGCCTGACGATACCCTTGAGCTTCCGGTTTCGATCAAGGACGAACGCCCAGTCCCGGTCCGCATCGATCATGACCCGTCGTGCGATGCTCGGCCCCTGCCAGCGGTACACGACTGCTTTCGGGTCCTGCATGATCGAGCTCGCTGCGAACACCCGCGCGGGAGAGGCGTCCTGTACGAACTCCTCGACGTAGTCGTCCGCCGGACCCGAGACGATTTCCTCCGGCGTTCCGATCTGTATGACCTCGCCGTTTCGCATGATGGCGATTCTGTCGCCGAGCTTGAGTGCCTCGTGCAGGTCGTGGGTGACGAAGATGATGGTCTTGTTGAGTGTCGCCTGAAGATCGACCAGCTCATCCTGCATCTGCCGCCGGATGAGGGGATCGAGCCCACTGAAGGGCTCATCCATGAGCAGCATCTCCGGCTCGGTAGCGAGCGCTCGCGCGATACCGACCCGCTGCTGCATGCCGCCACTGAGGGCGGAGGGGAAATACTCTTCCCACCCTTCGAGACCGACCGTCTCG
>JAWLDL010000459.1:0-2541 GCA_041686675.1 Spirochaetia bacterium
GCACCTGCCACCGGCTGAGCGCCTCGGCCCGGCCGGCATTCTTGTCGCCACCGAGCGTTTCGAGCACACCGAGGAAGGTGTCGAGGGCGGTAGCTACAGCTTCTGAGCCTCGTGTCCCGGGCCGCGGGCGGCCGCCGGCTGACGAAGTGCACCGATTCGTGGTATCCCGTCTGCCATGCGCTACCGATGTCTCATTCTCGACCACGATGACACAAGCGTCCGCAGCACTGCGGAGATACATTACCCCTCCTACGTGGAGGCCATGCGGCGGCTCCGACCCACCATGCAGCCCCTCGACATGCACGGGTTTCTCGAGAAGAACTTCGACCCCGGCATCATCGCGTTTCTCACCGGTGAAGTGGGCCTCACCTCCGATGAGCTCAAGCTCGAGTACGAGATATGGCGAAGCTTCACGAGCTCCACCGTCCCGTCGTTCTTCCCCGGCATGGTGGAGCTTCTCGAGGAGTTCCGGGGCCGCGGCGGACTGGTCGCGGTCGTCTCCCACTCCGAAGAAGACATCATCCGCTGGCACTACCGGGAGGCGACCGCAGGCGCGCTCGCGCCGGACTTCGTCATGGGCTGGCACAACGAGGAAGACAAACGAAAACCGAGCGCATATCCGGTGGAGCGGGTGCTCGAAGCGCTCGGCGTGGGCGCCGATGAGGCGCTGGTCGTCGACGATCTCAAGCCGGGGGTTACCATGGCGCGGGCGGCCGGGGTCGCGGTGGCCGGAGCCGGCTGGGGCCACGAGGTGGCCTCAATCGTTGAGCAGATGCGGACACTGTGCGACGTTTATCTCGAAAGCGTCGAGGATCTTCGCGAGTACCTTCTGGCATCACCGACCGGTTGACCCGTGCCGCCGCGGGCTTTCGTGACCACGCGGGCGATCGCCCCGCCTGCGCGGCCGCCGAGGCCGAGTACGAGAAGCCGAAGAAGGTATGCCGCGCCCTCCATTGCGGTGAAACCGGCCGCGGTCACGCCCACTACCACGAGCGGTGACTGCAGGGCCCACAGCGCGATGCAGTGAACCGCTTCCGCGGTGATGATCGCGGCCGCCTGCCGGCCGGAAGCGGGGACCGGCAGCCGGTCCCGCGGCTCCGCGCCCAGCATGTCGACGAGACCGAATCCCATTCTCAGCTGTATGACCGGGAAGGCGATAGGGATCAGCCAGGATGCGAGAAACAGAGCGAGCTCGATGGATGATTCCTCCCCGGATCCCGTGGCGGTCGGCCAGAGAGCCACGATGAGCAACAGCAGCAGGAACAGATACGCACTCTGCGCGCGGCGATAGCGCCGGTCGTGCGCGAAGTTCGCGATGCTCATTCTGAAGAGGGAGCGTGCGGTGCGCATGTCCTACCTGCTCCCCCGGATGCCACTCAGCAGGGGATGCTGAAGTGAGAACATGGCCACCGTCACGGCGCTGCGACCGTAGGTGCTCGGGACCGAGACCGGCACGAGCGGCTCGTCGATGAAGGCGATCAGGACGGGGCCGATGCCCGACACCATCACCTCACTGAACCTGCGGAGCATGCGCGCCCGCTTGAGGCCCAGTGACCGCTGCATGCTTCGGTGGGAGACCGCCGTGATGAGGTTCGTCCGGAAGGTGGCTTCGCGCTCGATATCGCCGAGCTCGAACAGCCTGCCGTCCCACAGCAGTACCGCGTCGGAGAGACGACGGATCGAGGCGTTGTGCAGGGAGAGGTTCACCCCTCGCGAGGACAGCGAGAGGCCCGCGGTGACGTCGAGAGAGAGCGTCGTCTGCAGGAAGTGGTAATTCTGTTCCCCCCGGCCCAGTGAGGTGAGGAGCGCGGTTTCCGATGCCTCCTGCCGCACGGAAACCGTCCTGCCTGCGAGAGGTACGGGCTGCAGCGCCGCGGGAAGGCCGATTTTCAGCCCGGCTCCTGTCCGCGATGCGGCAATCAGGTCCTTCTCGACGATGCCGGGGGTGGGCTCGCTGCCATGGCTCAGAGCCGACCCCCGGAAGAGCTCCCCTTCGGCGACCGTCGCCGGTCTCGTCCAGCTTCCCCGTGCAGCTCCTATCAACAACAGTGCCGAAACCGCCATCGCCAGCGACGCCGGACGCAGCACCGCGGCGCGCGCGGGAAGGTGACTGCGGGAGAGCCTCCGTGCGAGGACGGAAATAAGAACGACGTACAGCAGTCCGATCAGCGCCACTGTGCCACGACCCGGAAAGAGCCGCAGCCCGTCGGAGATGATCGCCTCCCCGACGACGCTGTCCCGGGCGGAGCGCCTGGTCATCGTCGGGACGCGGACGCGACCGACGGGTGACAGGGGCGGGAAAGCTTCGCGCCAGATGCCGCTGCCCGGCATCGCGATCCGGCCGAGCGTTGCCACACCGGTCGCCACGAAGGCGAGGCTGCCCTTGCCGCGGTCCTCGTAGGCGATGATAGGTATGCCGCGGCGCGGCACCGTTTGCGCACGTTCATCGGGATGAAAGCGCGAGTAGAGAATGTTCGTGCTCCTCCCGATGATACCGAGGGGGAAGAGCGCGTTCCACTCGGACGGCATCCCCTGTGTGAG
>JAWLDL010000460.1:0-2535 GCA_041686675.1 Spirochaetia bacterium
ACCTCGCGCACCCTGCCGACGTTCAATGCGTAGTTCTCGTTGTCGAGGACGAACGTCAGATACTGGTTTGCCGTCTCGTCGGAGACGAACTGATTTGTTTCCTGTTCCGCCATGATTTGCTCCTAGTACTCCTCGAACTCGTCGTCCTGCATATCGCCGGCGCCACCGTTTCCGCCACCCTCCATGGGAATGGTGATGCCGGTCGCCTCGCCTTTGGGCGCTGAGGCGGCGGATGTGGGGGCCGAGGCGCCCTTCCGGGATGCGGTCTTGTGAGCCGAGTCGCCTGTGTGCTGGGCGTGTTGGGTGGTGCCCGGTAGGGAGTGGCCACCGCCGTTGCCGCCGGTGCGATCGATGAGCCGTCGCTGGCCCCCATCCGTCTGATCGACGGTGAAGAAGGAAATGGTGTTCTGCAGCGAATCGGCCTGTCCGGAGAGCTCTTCGGCCATGCTCGACATCTCCTCCGCCTGGGAGGCGTTCTGCTGCACGACCTGATCGAGCTGGGCGAGGGCCTTGTTGACCTGCTGGCTGCCGGAGCGCTGCTCCGCGCTTGCCGCGTTTATCTCCTGGACGAGCTCGGCCGTCTTCTGGATGTCGGGGACAAGCGCCTCGAGCAGCTTGCCCGCCTCCTCGGCCACCCCGACGCTGTTGGTCGAGAGATCGCTGATCTCAGCGGCGGCCTTCTGGCTGCGCTCTGCGAGCTTTCGGACCTCCGAAGCGACGACTGCAAAGCCCTTGCCGTGCTCACCGGCCCGCGCCGCCTCGATGGCCGCGTTTAGGGCGAGCAGGTTGGTGTTGCGCGCGATCTCTTCGATGATGTTGATCTTCTCTGCGATGTTCCGCATGGCCTCGACCGTTTGATGCACCGCGCTGCCACCCTGCTGTGCGTCCTCGGCAGCCTTCTGGGCGATCTTCTCGGTCTGTGAGGCATTGTCGGCGTTCTGCTGGATGTTTGAGTCCATCTCCTCCATGGAGGAAGAGACTTCCTCGGTGCTCGACGCCTGTTCGGTTGCGCCCTGAGACATCTCCTCCGCGCTCGAGGACATCTGCTGGCTGCCGGATGCCACGTTGTCGCTCGCGGTGCGGATCTCTCCGACGACCCCTTTGAGACGCGTGACCATGTCGCGCAGGGAATCAGCGAGGTTCCCGATTTCGTCCTTCTGGTCCACCTCGAGGTCGGCCGTGAGGTCGCCTGCGGCAACTGTCTGTGCGAACGCGACGCCCTTTATCATGGGGCGCGCAATGCTCAGGGCCACGAAGAACGCGATAAGTCCGACGAACAGCGCGATGACCACGGCAGCGATGACCACCGATGTCACGAGGTTCTGAACCGGCTCACGCACCTCCGTCTCGTTGATCTCCGCAAGCAGCCCCCAGGTCGTGTCGTACACATCAACGGGTGCGAACGAGGAGAGCACGGGGTTGCCGTTGTAATCGGTGATGATCCGCGCGTCGGTTTCCCCGGCGAGCGCGGCATTGGCGGCCTCGGTCTCGACGCTTCCAGTTTCCGGGCGCGCAAAGGAAGCTGCCACCGAATGGTTTTCGGGGTCGAGAAAGGAGTCCGAGCGCATGAGTTTGTCTGGCCCGATGAGATACGTCTCCCCCGTTTCTCCCATGCCGGTGCGCTCCTGCATGATGCCGTTGATGTGCTCGAGGGGCAACTGCAGCGCCACGAGCATCTCGGCCTGACCGTTGTGCATGAGCGGCTGGGCAATGAAGGACGCCGGCGCGTCGCCGGAGGGTGCATACGGCCTGAAGTCGCCGAAGCCGAAGGAGCCGGTGTCCAGTGCCTCTTGCACTGCCTCGCCCAGGCTCGAATCCGAGTACTCCCCGTCAATTATGTTGGTGCCGTAGTCGGCCTCTTGCGCCACGGAGTAGAAGATCCGGCCCTCGGGATGGATGAGAAACAGATCGTAGTAACCGTACTCCTCGATGTAGTTGGCGAAGTAGTCGCCGCTCTGGCCCTCCAATTGAGGAACGATGGCCTCTTCGAGGGCCATTTTCGTGATGAGGACCCAGTTCATGTTTGGTACATCGATGGGGGTGTAGACGACGGCAACGAGGTCGCCGGCGCTGTCGGTGAATACGTCCGATCCGGTCTCTCCTCCGACGGCCAGCCTGAGGTAGTCCGGGGCGATATCAGTTACGTCGTAGCCGAAGACGAAGTCACCGCCGCCCATCGTCTCCATGTCGCTTCGGAACAGATAGCGACCGTTTCGCTCCTCGACGAGATAGCTCTCTCCCGTTTCCCCGAGGCCGGTGCGGTCGCCAACGATACCGTTCATGGCCGTGTCGACCGGTCCGCCGGGCTCGATACTTTCGGGCGCCACGGCATTGTCGCCGAAGTAGCTTTCGACGGCCCTGCGCTGGTTGTGGTTTACCGCTTCCAGCTCTTTGAAGACCGCGTCCTCGAGAGAGGAGACCGTATTCATCAGAACCCGCAGGTCGCCCTGCCGCTCGGTGAAGTAGTTCTCGATCTGTGTTGCTTTGACCTCTCTCATGGCGTTCAGCTGGTTGTACGAGCTGTCCATAAGAGCG
>JAWLDL010000461.1:0-2520 GCA_041686675.1 Spirochaetia bacterium
CAGCGCCTCCTGCCATGTCATGGCTGTACCCGCGTTCGCGCAGGCGGCGGGTCCCGGTGAGTCCCCGTCCTGCGCCCAGACCAAGCCGGTCAGGCTGTCGGTGACGGTATCGTCGCCGTTGGACACAAAGCGGGGATTCGGCCATGCTATGCCCGTCTGGAGATCACCATCGTCTCCCGCGGCATAGCTTAAGGTCTGTCCGGTCCTGGGAAGCGCGATCCCTGAGGAACTCTCGCCGCCGGAACCACCCCCGGAGGCAGTCGGACCGTCGAGGCTGCATCCGGTGCCAATGAGAGCTGCCAATACAAGAATCATCACCAGGGTGACGAGTTTTCTACGCAGGAGCAACTCAGCCCGGATCCTTCGACCAATCAGCGCTGCAGACGCTGCGGGGCGTCCGCACATTCCCTTCCAGCTTTCCATCGGGTCCTCCATGTGTGCTGAAAGGCGGGCTGCGAATACTTCCAAGAATGAATGGCGACAAACACCTCACTCTCCGCCGCGAACGGCGATAACGTTCCAGGTATTGACAACGGTCTTCTTCAAGGGCACGACAACGCCGCTACCGGCATTCATCATCCACGCGTACTCCTTCTCCTCATGGTCGGCTGACAGGGACGTGGAAGAGCAATAGACCGCATCCTGAATACCGACAAAGCCCTCCTCGTTGAGCCAGACATGATTGTCGTCCCTCCGGGCGTTGTACAGACTTGCGAGCTCCAGTACGTTAGGCAGGCGCCAGTCGAATCGCCCCGAAAGCCAGAGCCCGTTGCAGTAGCCTATCGCGTTTTCCCAAGTCTTCTCGTCGGCGACGGGGGAGCGCTGCCACATGAGACCGGTCAGCTCATCGGTTATGGTGCCGTCGCCGTTATCGGTGAACCGTGGATCCGGCCAGTCGCGTCCCTCCTGCAGATTACCGTCATCACCCGCTCTATCGGTGCGGTCCTGTCCCGTTCTCGGGAGGCCGATCACCCCAGGCGAAGTGGTACGAACCGCCATTGCGCGGTTTTCATCGCCCTTGTTCGACCGCTGGATGTTTCCGAGGTAACTTGTCAGGCTGACCGTCCAGGCTCGATCCGGATCTTCCCCGCAGCGAGTGCCCGACCAGTACGGACTATGGGACAAAGCCCCGAACCCCTGCCCACCGAGCCAGGAGTACGGCTGATCCACACCAAAATGAAAGAGCGACATCAGTTCGGTACGGTTCGGCAGGCGCCAGTCCGAGCGGCCTGCAAGCTCGAGACTATTGCAGTAGTCAACGGCCGCCGTCCACGTGCGACCCGTCTCCAGTGGCTCACGTTGCCACATCAGACCGGTCAGTCGATCCGTGATCGTGCCGTCGGCGTGGTTTGTGAAACGAGGTTCGGGCCAGGCGACACCCCGCTCCAGGTTTCCGTCATCACCCACCGCATAGCTCACGGTCTGTCCGGTTTTGGGAAGTCCGGCAGCGCCTTGCTCTGAATCGGAGGCACCACCCGAACCATTCCCGGAGCCAGCCGGACCGTCGAGGCTGCATCCGATCCCGATAAGGACCGGCAACACGAAGATCACGGCGATCATCAGGTTCCCGCGTTTCATTGCTTCCCCCCGATCCTGCTGAAAGGCGGGCTGCCGTTACTGGTGACGTATAGTATGAGTATAGTGCCGCGAGCGTTCGGCCACCACTCGAAGCAAAAAAAACGTGCGCTCGCGAGATGCCGTCACAGGCGGCCCGCCCTTGCCCCGACCCGGCGGATGGGTGAAAATAGAGTCAAACGCCATGAGCACACACGACACCGAATACAATCGCATGCTCCTGAAAACCCGCTGGGCGCAGCTGGACCGCGCGAAGACCGACCACGGCCGGGGGAAGCCGATGCCGGCGATGCAGAAGCCGTGCACGGGGATGACGCTTGCACTGCCGGATCCGAGCTCGGCGGCCACGGCCGGGGTCGCGGTCGGCGATGCCATACGGGGCCGCGCCTCGCTTCGGAAGTTCGCAGACGCGCCACTGGCCCTCGAGGAGCTCTCGTTCCTCCTGTGGGCAACGCAGGGCGTACGAAAGCACACCGAGAAGGCCAGCTTTCGCACCGTGCCCTCGGGCGGCGCACGCCATCCCCTCGAGACGTATCTCTTCTGCTCCCGCGTCGATGGCATCGAGCCGGGCCTCTATCGCTACCTGCCGTTCGACCACGCGCTGTGCTCCCGCGGCCCGATCGAACGAATGGATGAGGTCCTCGAGGAGGCGCTTCTGAAGCATCATTTCGGTGCCGCGGTGGACTTCGTGTGGGCGGCCGTTCCCTACCGCTGCGAGTGGAAGTACGGCTCGGAGAGCCTCAGGCTCGTTTTGCTCGACGCCGGACACGTCTGCGGGCAGCTCTATCTCGCCTGCGAGGAATTGGGCTGCGGCACCTGTGCGGTCGGCGCCTACGACCAGGACAAGCTCGACGGTCTGCTCGGCCTTGACGGGCAGGATGAGTTCGCCGTGTATGCCGCGCCGGTCGGGAAGAAATCCGTCGCCGGAGAAACGGATTAGGCGAC
>JAWLDL010000462.1:0-2519 GCA_041686675.1 Spirochaetia bacterium
CGCTTCCGGCGGGCGTGGAGCCGGGGTTTCGCTTCTGCGTTTCGCGGGTGCTGCGTGCCGGCATCATCCTGCTCGGCATCCGGTTGAGCCTCGTGGCGGTACTGCGGATCGGTGTGGTTGCGGCGCTCATCGTGGTGATCTGCGTCGTGACGGCCATCCTGGTGACCGGTCTCCTGGCGCGCTGGTTCGACGTGAGCGATCGCCTCGGTACCCTGATTGCGGCCGGCACCTCGATCTGCGGCGTGAGCGCCGTCGTGGCTGTCTCCCCGGCAATCGGCGCACGCGAGGAGGAGACCTCCTACGCCATCAGTACCATCACCGTCTTCGGTGTTCTCGCCACGCTGCTCTACCCCTATCTCGCGGAGCTGGCGCTGGGCCTGAGCACCGCACAGGCCGGACTGTTTCTGGGCACCGCTGTGCACGACACCTCGCAGGTCACCGGAGCGGCCTTCATCTATGACCAGGTGTGGGGCAGGGACGTCTCACGCATCGCAATAACCACCAAGCTCGTGCGAAACACTCTGATGGTCCTCGTGATTCCTCTTCTGTCCATCGCCTATGCCCGCCGGGCGGCGGCCGCCGGCGGCGGGGACCAGTCCGAAGCCGGCGCCCCCGGCGCCCCCGGGGACCGGGCCGAAGCCGCCGCCACCGGCGCCGAGCCCGTAGCCGATGCCGGGCCCGACGCCCGGCCGTCACTGTGGCGCGCGTTTCCCGTGTTCGTGCTCGGTTTCCTGGCGCTCGCGCTTTTCAGAACGGTAGGCGATGCGATGCTCGCCGGCGACGCCGGGGCCTTTCTGTGGTGGAGGACGCCCGAGAGCTGGGCCGGATTCCACGCCGGAGTCAAGCAGACAGCCGCCTACCTGCTGAGCCTCGCGATCGCGGCGGCCGGCCTGAGCACCGATTTCCGCAGACTTCGCCGGCTCACCCTCCGTCCCTTCCTCATCGGCTTTGTCGCCGCGGCCGTGGTGGGGCTCGTCAGTTTCCTGCTCGTGACGGTCTTTGCGGCTACGATTGCGGTGCATGTGCCGGTGTGAGCCCTGCGGGCCGCAGTAGCCGGAAGGGTATGGGCGGGCCCGATCATCGTCGGCTTGACCGCTCCGTCGAGCCGTGAGACAATCTCCAAAAGTTCAAATAGCGGGGTGTGGCATGGGCAGTGAGCGGACGCAGGACCCTGGTTCCTACTTTGAGCAACTGACGCAGCGGGTGAGTCGCCGTTTCATCATCGTACTCGGCGGTGCGGTCGCCTGTCTCATACCGATCTTCCTGTTCGTGGTTTCGAACGTTCCCGCCGCTGCGGGGTCGGGTGTGGCGCTCGTGGTCGCGATCGCCAGTCTCCTCCTTGTCCTCAAGGGGCAAACCCAACTCGGGAATGCCATCTTTTTCGCCACGCTTCTGTTGATCGTTTACGCGGTCGGCTATGCCAGCCTCCAGACGCCGCAGGAGTATCCGGCGGTCCTCATCTCGGTAGTCGGCCTTCTGTTCGTGGTTATTACGCCCTCCGGAATCCTTGTTGCGGCGTGGTATCCGGTCGTGGCCACACTGGTCTCGGCGGCGGTCATCAGCGCGCTCGCCGTAACGAGCGGTATCGAGTCCCTGTCCGGCCGGGTTCCGTTGTTCGCGGTTGTCTTTCTTTTTCACGGGTCCGTGGCGTATGTAATCAGCATCATCACGCGACGCCTCGTTGCCTCGGCTGCGGCGGAGAACATGGCCAGCCGGGAGTCGGCCCGAAATCTCCACAGCCTGGTGCAACGGATGTCCGAGCTGCAGGATCCACTGGAGCGGGGGCGCCGGGAGATACGGGCCCAGCTCAAAGGTATCGCGGAGATCGTGCGGAACTATGCCGACACCACCGGGAGTGTATACGAGGGTGCGGGACGGATTGCCGGACAGCTCGAGAGTTCCGAAACGACCCTCGGCGAAGTGAGCGGGGCCGTCGATGAGGTCCGGGCACGGCTCGTGACCCAGGGCGAGCTCATTGCCCAGACCAGGAGCTCACAGAAGGAACTGCAGGCCTCCCTCCGCTCCGGAGCGGAAACCGTTTCCGAGACCAGGGCGATTGCAGACAGACTGGAGTCGGCCGCGAATCAGGGTGCCGAGGACGTCTCGGCCCTGCTCTCCTCCATCAGCGAGCTCGAGCAACGTCAGGAGAGCCTGCTCGAGGCGAACACCGTCATCGGGAAAATCGCCGCGCAGACCAATCTGCTGTCTATGAATGCCGCAATCGAGGCTGCCCATGCCGGGGCCGCAGGGCAGGGCTTCGCCGTCGTGGCCGACGAAGTACGCAGTCTCGCGGTGGACGCCAACGCCCGATCGAAGGAGATATCCGCCCTGGTAAAGGAGATGAATGCATCGATCAGGGCCGGCGCGGGGCGAGCGGAAAACACGCGCGGTTCTCTCAATGGTATTCTGGAGAATGCCGGGCACATCCGCTCGGCCATGCAGGACACGGGCGCCCGCATGGATGAGTTCCTCGACTTCGGCTCCCGGCTCGATACCGATATGGCCGGTCTCGAGGAGAC
>JAWLDL010000463.1:0-2519 GCA_041686675.1 Spirochaetia bacterium
GCCCGCCGCGCCGGCTACGCCGTGCGCACCATCACGCTATCACGAATCGAGGGGCTCAACGTGCAGCTCACCACCAAGCTCGAGCTCTACTTCGAGGATCGTCTGTACACCTTCGATCCCCTCGACCGGGCGCGGTCGATGCACAAGTGGCAGGTCGCAATCGAGCACCTGACGCGCCGGCGTGGCCGACGCCCGCCTTGCAACTCGCCCGGCCATCCTGCATAGTAGACGTCAGTTATGGCACAGCGCATCGAGCCGCGGATCCTCAAAGGCTTCCGCGATTTTCTACCCACCGACGAATCACGACGCAGCGAGCTCATCGACCGCCTGGTACGGGTCTTCGGCCGCCACGGCTTCGTTCCCATCGACACACCGGTTCTCGAGTACACCGAGGTCCTTCTCGGCAAAGGCGGCGGGGAAACGGACAAGCAGATCTACCGCTTCACCGACAACGGCGGGCGCGACGTTTCCATGCGCTTCGACCTCACCGTGCCCTTTGCCCGGTACATGGCCCAGCACAAGTCGGAGCTCTATCTGCCCTTCAAGCGATATCATGTCGCCAAGGTGTTCCGTGGAGAGAACACCCAGCGCGGCCGCTACCGCGAGTTCACGCAGTGCGACTTCGACATCGTGGGCACCGATACGCCATCGGCGGATTTCGAGATACTGCTTCTCATCGTTCGCTCCATGGAGGCGCTCGGGCTCTCGGCCTTCACGGTGCATCTCTCCCACCGCGGCATCTTCAACCGCTTCCTCGCACATCTCGGAGCGGCCGACCATTCGGTGGAGATACTTCGCACGGTGGACAAGATGCGGAAGATCGGCCCGGAGAAAACGCGGGAGGAGCTCGCCGCCCTGGTAGGCTCCGCAAGCGCGGAGAAGATTCTCGCCTACATTCAGGCGCAGGGCACGGCCACGGAAACCCTCTCCGCGATGCGGGAGCTTGCCGGCGGTCCCGCCGAGGACACCGAACGGGTCGAGCGCATCCTCGCCTGGGCGGAGGAGACCGGCATCGCCGACCGGGTGGCGCTCGATCCCTCCATTACGCGCGGACTCGACTACTACACCGGTTGCGTCTACGAGACCTTTCTCGACGAGCTCGAGGGGATCGGATCGGTGTGCTCGGGCGGTCGCTACAACGACCTTGCATCGCTCTACACCAAAGAGGAGATCCCCGGTGTCGGCGCCTCGGTTGGCCTCGACCGCCTCATTGCCGCGCTCGAAGAGCTCGGCCGCGCGGACACCGGTCGCGGCACCGTCGACGCCGTCGTGCTCTGCCTCGACGACTCCCTCATCGGGCACTACCACCGCATCGCCGACCGCCTGCGCGAGGCGGGGCTCTCCGCCGAGGTTTATCCGGAGGCAAAGAAGCTCGGCGCGCAGTTCAAGTTCGCCGAACAGAAAGGCGCGCGCGTCGGCATCATCTGTGGGCCCGAGGAACGAGCGGCGGGAACTGTGAACGTGAAAGACCTCGCAACGCGGGAAAGCTACGACAACCTCGACCTCGATGCGGCGGCGGCGCGGGCGGCCCGGATCGCCGGCTCCGACTGATTTACATGATTCGAACCGATCTACCCGTATACAAGCAGCGCGAGCGCATCCTCGACTCGCTCCAAGAGAACCGGGTCATCGTCGTGGAGAGCCCCACCGGCTCGGGCAAGACCACCCAACTTCCGATGATTCTCCACGAGGCCGGCTACTCGCGCGACGGAGTGATCGGAGTGACCCAGCCCCGGCGCATCGCCGCGGTGTCGGTTTCCGAGTACATTGCCGAGGAGCTCGGCGAGGCGCACGGCGAAACGGTCGGCTACAAGATGCGCTTCGAGGATCACACATCCCTCGATACACGCATCAAGATCATGACCGACGGCATCCTGCTGCAGGAGCTCAAGGCCGACGCCATGCTCAGCCGCTACTCGGTCATCATGGTCGACGAGGCCCACGAGCGAAGCCTCAACATCGACTTCATCCTCGGGCTTCTCAAACGCATCCTCGAGGCGCGGCCCGACTTCCGTGTCATCGTCTCTTCGGCGACCATAAACGCCGAGGTCTTCAGCGAGTACTTCGACTCCGCGCCCATTGTGCGGATCGATGCGCGGATGTATCCGGTAGACGTCATCTACGACCCGCCGCTCGCCGAGGGCGACCCCGATGAGCTCCTGCGAAAGATCGAGGAGATCGTGGTGCGGATCACCGAGGAGGGCCCGGAGGGCGACATCCTCATTTTTCTCTCCGGCGAGCAGATCATAAAGAACTGCGTGAGCACGCTCGCACACTCCCCGGTGGCAGGCAGCCTGCACCTCATGCCCCTCTACGGGCGCCTCAGCAAGGAAGAACAGGACGCCGTCTTCCCCCCGCCGCCTGAGGGCAGGAAGAAGGTGGTCGTTGCCACCAACATCGCCGAAACGAGTATCACCATAGACGGCATTACCGCGGTCATCGATCCCGGGCTTGCCAAGATGAACTACTACAACCCGCGCACCTTCACCTCCTCGCTCGTGGAGGGCCCCATTTCCAAG
>JAWLDL010000464.1:0-2518 GCA_041686675.1 Spirochaetia bacterium
TCACATGCAGTGCGTGATCTGTCCTTGATCCAGAACCCCTCAAACTGATCCTCATCGACGAACTCACCTGTCAGCGTACCTTCGGACATTCGGTACTGCCCGTTGACCTGATCGCCTCGTCGCTCCAACTCAATGATGCCGGCATCTTCCGAGTGCCAGATTCCGAGGATCTCAACCTGCGGTTCACTCTGTTCTCCAGCTTCTGGGGTTGTTCTAACGGTCAATTCCACGCGACGATTGCGCGCACGACCCTCGGCGGTGTCATTGCTCGCCAGGGGCTGGCTTTCGCCAAGCGCCCGGGTGGTAACCGCTCCCTCGGGGAACGCGGCGTTCTCCATCAAGTAGCGTGCAACGGTCTGCGCCCTGTTCCTCGACAAAACGAGATTGTCTTCCGCGCTGCCGACGCTGTCGGTATGACCGGCGACTTCCACTGCGCTGCCTTCCGTGTTTTCGAGTTGCGCAATGACGCGACTCAGTTCTTCCCGTCCCCCGTCCTTGAGCCGGTGCTCGCTGGAATCGAACAGTACCGAACTGTCCAACGCGATCTTGGCCGCGGATCCCATGGCGCCGATCGCATCGATATCCGCTCCCGGCGTCCGGGTGTTGCAAGCCTGCCGGAGATCCACCAGCTTTATGAAGCGAAACGAATCATCGGCCGATACGTAGGGCGCAATATCCACCTCGGCCTTGCCGCCGGAAATGACGCCCACTCGCACCCAGTCCTCACCGTCTTCGGATACCGCCATTGCGGTCGGCTCGACGTCCGGGCCAATCTCGAATACGTAGAGATCGGGTCCGGCTACATCGATCAACTCGTTGTCGGTCAACTGCACTACCAACTGGCCACCGCAGCCGAGTGTCACGAAGCTGTCCTCTTCATCGCTTTCGTAGTCGGGAGTCCCCAGGATTGCGTAGGGATCGGAAAAGGCATCGCCACCGTCAGGATCGCCGGGCGAGAACGAAACCACTTCATCGGCAAACGAGGCGGCGCCTATGGGGAAGAATACCTCACCGCCATGTCCGTCGGGGTAGGCTTTTCCGGGTCCATTCTCGTCTTCGGATGCGGAAGTCGGAGGCTGCACGGAGATCATGGTCAGGATCAGCAACAAGCTGCCAATTTGATTTCGCATCACTACACTTCCTTTCAGGATCTTCTGACCTGTCACGATCGGAGTCCCGAAGTTCCGGGCAAGCACAAACTTGCGGTGTCCACGGCATACGCGCGCTTGGACTCACTCGAGATCGCGATGCCGCGGTGGGACTCATGCCGGTTCTGAGTGAGCCAGATCTTTCCTACAGGCTACCGGCTGACCCCGGCTCGAGTCCAGTCTCGAGCACGGCCGCGGGCCCTGGATGTCGATTCCGAGGCAGTACGCCCGGTCCGCATGGCCCACCAGACGCCCGATCTACTCCCTGAGAATGCTTGTGCAGCATTCTGGGAGCCGGCAGGAGTGAAGCCCGACAACGGTGCCGCCGGGCTTTCTGCACTAGAAGTTGTAGCCCAGTCCGACCGTGTAGGCCCAGGATCCGTCATCCTGAAAGGCATCGTCGGCGTCGCTGGTGCTGCTGAAGAAGAACTGGTACTCGACTCGGGCCAGGAAGTAGGTCTTCGTCTGAACGTAGTGCTTTACACCGGTCTCCAGGCCGGCGAAGGTGCTGTCCTTGACTCCATCGCCGTAGACCCCACCAAGGCTCGCGCCGATGAACGGCCGCGTGCGGTCGTTGAGGAACTGATAATTGAAGTATCCACGGGTTGAGCCGTTCCAGAAGTCGTCCTTGATGCTTTCGCCTTCGATGCTGGCATAGTTGATGCTCTGGCGGATGCCAGCAACCATCTGGTCGTTCAGGTACCAGCCGAGATCGCCGGTCATGCCGAAGCTGCCGCTATCGAAGTCTCGATCGCTGCTGCCGGTTCCCGAGATGGACAACTCCTTGTCGCCGTGACTCGGGCCGAACTCCGCGGTTTGGGCGGTCGCCGCCATGGACAGCACACCGAAAAGGCAAGTGGTCACTATCGCCGTATTGAATTTGATCATGAGAAGTTCCTTGCTTGATGCAGAAAGAGGTCAGGGAGCGCGCCGCGTCCGGCCGCGCGCGGATCGTTGTGGGGCGAAAGGCAATCCAGTCGGCCAACGCAAACGCACGGCGTCATGGTCGGCGGTTCGGTACCTGGTCGTCTGTGCGTTGGCGCACCGGAGTTCTTCTTGCCCGGGTCGAAAATCGGTTCCCGAAAGGGCATGCTTCCGCCTGCCCGGGCTGGGGAAAGAGATGGAACTCGAGAGCGTTTCAAGTCATGCGGGCAGAATCGCCAGGATAGATCAGTTGTAGCTGACTCGCTCTCGGGGCTGTGATTTTTATCGTTGGTTAGCCGTTGTCGGCTTCGTCCTCGACATCATCTCCGGCGTCTTCGATTGCATCACCGGCGTCGTCGATGGCCTCATCAATTTCTTCGCCGGCCTCTTCAGCCGGGCCCTGGTCTTCGCAGCCGGTCAAGATTGCGCTGCCGCCCAGTGCGAAC
>JAWLDL010000465.1:0-2515 GCA_041686675.1 Spirochaetia bacterium
CGCGAGCAGATCGGCCTGATATGGGGCATGACGCTCGCCGAAGGATTACTGGCAAGGATATCGAGCTCCACCTCCGGCGTCGGATAGCCGATGTGCAGGCGCATGAGGAAGCGATCAACCTGTGCGAGCGGGAGAGGATAGGTACCCTCGATCTCCACCGGGTTCTGCGTGCCCAGCACCAGAAAGAGGTCGTCCATCCGGTGGGTCCGGTTTCCGACAGTCACCTGATGCTCCGCCATGACCTCGAGCAGCGCCGATTGCACCTTCGGTGTCGAGCGGTTGATCTCGTCGGCCAGCACGACGTTGGCGAACACCGGGCCGGGCGTGAACACGAACTCACGCGTCTTGGGGTCGAAGACATCCACGCCGGTGATGTCGTAGGGAAGCAGGTCGGGAGTGAACTGGATGCGCCGGAACGCGACCGGCTCGTGCTTCGTCTCGTCGGAACCGATGAGTAGCGCCAGCGTCTTTGCCACCGTCGTCTTACCGAGCCCGGGAAGATCGTCGATAAGCACGTGCCCGCCCGCGACGAGCGAACCCACCAGTTGCTTGAGAAACGGCTCCTTGCCCCGGATCACCCGGCCGAGCTCGGCCACGATACGATTCAGGAGCTCGACATGCTCATCTATGTTTCGGCCCGAGGCCGTCTGATGTACGTCGTCCACGGCCGCTCATCGTAGCACAGAGCCTCCCCGGCTGAACAGGCGGGGTCTTCGCATGCAGATTGACCAATACGACCGTCTTGCTTAGCATATACACGTGACGAAAAAACTGCGCCGGAGCAAACAGCGAAACCGCATGCTCGAATTGCTCCGGTCGACGGACCAGCATCCCACCGCGACCTGGCTCTACGACGAGTTGCGCAAGGAGTTTCCAACGGTCAGCCTCGGAAACGTATATCGGAACCTCTCCATACTCGTAGAGCAGGGTTACGTGCACAAGCTGGACTTCGGAAGCACCTTCGACCGCTACGAGGCCGCTGATGACGGGCAGCACGCCCATTTCATGTGCCGCAGCTGCGGCCGCATCTACGATCTCCCCATGCCGGACCTCGACGACTACAGCCACCGCAGGGACATCGACGGGCACCGACTCGAATCGGCCCGGGTTGAGTTCTTCGGCGTCTGTCATGAGTGTGCCGCCGAGGCCGAGAGCAGCTGAGAACTCGCAACGCCCCATGGCAAGCGATACGGCCAGGTACTACGATGCCAATACAAAGCGCTTCCTCACCTTCGGCCTCGGGTCGGCGTCGGGCTCGATCCACCGTGCCGTGTGGGCTCCCGGCATCGGCTCCCGCCTGGAGGCGATGAACTACGTCGACAGCCTCATTCTCGACGAGCTCCGGAAGCTTGTGCAGGCACACCGGTCTCCCGGGGCGAACGGAGCGTCCGCGGGGATCTCCGGCGTTGCCCATCCATCCCGCCAGCCCCTGGCTGTCGATCTGGGCTGTGGCGTGGGCGGAACCATCACCTATCTCGAACGCCATCTCGAGGCAAGCTACCGGGGCATCACAAACAGCCGGGTTCAGCGAGACATCGCGGTCGAGCAGGCGAGACGGCGGGGGTCCGACGCAGTGTTCACCGTCGACGATCACGGCGACCCCGAGCTCTATCATTCCCGGCTCCCGCAGGACGGCGTCGACCTGGTTTACATGATCGAATCCTTTGTTCACGCGAGCCATCCCGAAACGGTCATGGAAGGTGTCGCACATGTGCTGCGGCCCGGGGGACGGCTCGTCATCGTCGACGACATGCTCGCCTCCCCGGAGGCCGCAGACTCGCCGACAGTGGCGGCCTTCGCCCGCGGCTGGCACGCGCACAACCTGTTGACGGTTGATCGCCTCACCTCAATTGCCGGCTCTTACCGGCTCGAGCGCGTGGAGGACCGGGACCTCACCCCGCACGTGGAGCTCCGTCGTCCACGAGATCGGGTGATACGGCTCATCGCGCCGCTCATCCCGCTGCTCGGGCTGAAGACACCGTTCTGGGACAACATGTACGGGGGCGATGCGCTTCAACGAGGCCTGCTCGGCGGGCTGCTGCAGTACCGCTACGTGGTCTTCGAGGCCTGATCCGTCTGCGCGGTGAGAAACTCTTCGGTTAATTCCGGCATCGGGCCGGCTGCCTCGACCGTTCCGCTCCTGAGATAGTACACCAGCGCCGCCACCTCACCACCGTAGAGCTCGGCGGCTGCCTCCCGATACAGGGCCAGCTGCAGCTCGTGCGCCCGCGGGCGATAGGTGCGATCGGTCTTGAAGTCGATCACAGTGACCGCGCCGGCGGAACCATCGGCCCCATCGGGACCGCCGACCGCGACCAGGTCGATCTGGCCCTGTATCCACGCCGGGCGCGAGCCGACCATGCGGTGGAGCACGAAGGGCACCTCACTCTCGAGCCGGCCTCCGGCGATCCTCGACGCAAGGGGTGATGAAAGAAAGCCGCCGGCGAGCGCCGCCGCGTCGACACCGATGCGCCGATACTCATCGGCTGTCACCTCATGCCCAAGAGCCACCCGG
>JAWLDL010000466.1:0-2512 GCA_041686675.1 Spirochaetia bacterium
CGAGTCGGTCTCGGTGCGAAAGACGTAGCCCTCCTCCTGCAGCTTCTCCTTGAGGGAGGTGAAGTTCTCGATAATGCCGTTGTGCACGACCGCAATTGTGTTCGTCGCATCGGTATGAGGGTGGGCGTTCAGGTCGTTCACCTCGCCGTGGGTTGCCCAACGGGTGTGCCCGATGCCCCAGACGCCGCTCAGGTCCTCCGGCACGCGCTCGCGCAGACGGAAGAGCTTTCCCTCACGCTTGTGGACGTGAAGGCCGCCGTCGGCTCCGACGGCAATGCCCGCCGAATCGTAGCCGCGGTATTCGAGTCGCTTCAGTCCTTCGATGAGAATGGGAGCGGCCGGCTTGGGCCCGCAGTATCCTATTATTCCACACATTGTTTTACTCCGCTTCCGGCTCCGTCTCCGGCTGCTGGCCGCCCTTCTCGGCGATGGCGCCGAGGCGTCCCTCGTTTTTTAATCGGATCGCATTCTGCTTCACTGTACAGATCCCGCGCTCGGTGAGACCGTCTATGATGCTCTGCACCGTCTGTGAGGGGATCTCCAGGTTGAGCGAGATTTCCTTGACCACCCGGTCCCGCGCGAGCACCGGCTCGCCCTCACGCTTGGCGATGAAGCGGTTGTAGAGGTCCAGCGCGACGAGGCTCTCCTCGTTCTTGCGGAAAAAGTACTGTATCTGCGCGTTGGCCTCGGCAAGCCGGCGGGAGAGCTTGTCGATGACGTTCATCGCGATTTTGGCGTTCTTCTCGATCATGCTCTGAAAGCCCTGCCGGTCGAAGGCGAGAAGATACGTATCGGTGACCGCCGTTGCCGTTGCGGTTCGCTCGATGCGGGAGACGATGGCCATCTCGCCGAAGAACTCACCCTTGCCGAGCTCCGCGAGCACGTGAAGCTTGCCGTCGAATTCTTTGGAGATGCGTACCGTGCCGCTCTGGATGATGTACATGCGCTCGCCGGACTCGCCTTCGCGAAAGATCTCCGTGCCGGCGCCGATGGTTTGCCCGTATTTCTCGTAGAGCACGTTCTCAGCCACAGGTGATGTCCCTCCGTTGGCAGCGATTATAGTAGTCGCCCGAAAAACCGTAAAGAAGATGCAATCGGCAGCTCAAAATGAGCAGTACCTCCCGGTGAAAGGAGATGCATATGTACGAACAGCTTACACCCCGTACGCAGAAGAACGGCGCCATACCGGCGGGCGTCGCCGCCGCCGTCGCCGCCGTGGTCGCCCTCGGCGGCTGCGCGCCACTCGAAGACACCGTGTACTTCGCCGACCAGGACTTCACGCCCCCCTCGATGGTCTCCATCGAGGCAACCGGCCCCACCACGATTGTAGCACGTTTCACCGAGGATACCACCGCGGAAACCGCCCACGTCTCCGCCGAGCTCGGCGATGTCGCCGCCCGCGCCGACGGCCCGGAGGTCACCTTCGAGACAGAGCGTGCAGGAGAAATCGGCCGCCCCTATCAGCTCGAAGCGGTCGTTGCCGACGAGGCGGGCAACACCATGAGCTTCGTGGAAACCGTCTACGGATTCAATCCCGATGTGCCCACCGTCGTCATAAACGAGCTCACCACCCAGGGCTCCGCCACCCACCCCGACGTCGTGGAGCTCAGGCTGCTCTCCGCCGGCAACCTCGGCGGCCTCACCCTCTACGCCGGCGCCCCCGGCGAGCACGACGGGCGCATCGTCTTTCCGGCCGTCGAGCTCCCCGCCGAATCCTACGTCGTCGTGCACTTCAAGCCCGAGGGCCTCCCCGAGGAAGTGGACGAGCTCGAAGACCCGACCGCCTCCGGCGGCCTCGACGCCTCCGACACCGGATGGGACTTCTGGGTGCCCGACGGCTCAGGGATTTCCGGCAACAACGGCGCGGTCAGCCTCTATGCGCAGCCCGGCGGCCGCCTCATTGACGCCATCGTGTACTCCAATCGCACCTCCGACTCCGACGAGCGCTACCGCGGCTTCGGCAGCAAGAAGGCCCTCGCCATGGTCGACCGGGTGGCCGCGGACGGGGGGTGGGTGCCGGACGGGGCCGGGGCCGATGCCGAGGCCGAGGCCGGGACCGGGGCCTCACCCGCGTCCACGACACCGATCCTCGCCCCCGAGGACGCCGTGGACCCGGAGGACTCGACCGCGACCCGCTCCATCTCGCGCGGATCGGATGGCGCGGATACCGACACGAACGCCGACTGGCACATCACCCCGACGAGCGGCTACACCTTCGGGGGCGCGAATACCGACGAGGTGTATGAGCCGTGAGCGACGGCTGCGCAGCGCGCGCCCGCCTCCTACATGACAAGTTGACAAGTTATGCGCCCGGGGCTACCTTCGAAAGGTGGACACAATGCAGATCGGCGAGCTGAAGGCTAATTTCTCCGAGGTGATCGAGCGCGTGAAGCGCGGTGAAGAAATCATTATTTCATACGGGCGCCGTCGCGAGAGAGTCGCGGTGCTCGTGCCGTACGAGCGATATCGCGAAACCAACCGGATCCGCCTCGGCGAACTCGAGGGCACCGTC
>JAWLDL010000467.1:0-2508 GCA_041686675.1 Spirochaetia bacterium
CACTGCCGTTCACGCTGGTCATGATCCTTATGGTGTTCAGTCTCCTGCGGGCACTGAGATGGGAGTGGCGCAACGAGCTGACCGGGCGGCGTGCGGGCGATCAGCGAGCGTGACGGAAGGTAATGGTGAACACCGGGTGGGGCCGCTTCTGCAACTCGATGGTTCCACGAAGCTGCGACACGAGCCCGGAGATCAATTGCAGACCCAGCGTATTGGCGTGCTCCAGGCCGATCTCTTCGGGGAAGGGATTGCCCGTATTGGAGACGATGAGGGTATAGCCTGCCCCCTCCGCCTCAGCGCGCGTGAGCGTTACGGCGAAGCGGGCATCCTCGCCACCGATGAACCCATGCTTGATGGCGTTGGTGGCTATCTCGTTGACGATCAGACCGAGCGGGATCGCGGTATCGTGGTCGATCCGGATATCTTCGATGTCGGTGTCGATGCGCACCGGCTGCGTGGTGAATGATGAAAACACGGCGTCCAGCAGTTCCTGAAGATAATCCCGCACAGGAATATGTTGTGTCGCATCCTGCTGGTGAAGCTTCTCGTGCACGAGACCGATGGCCGCGATACGGTGTGTTATGTCCGAGAGGTCTTCCTGTGTTTCCGAGTCTTTGAGGCTGATAAGCGACGACAGCATATTGAGGTTGTTTTTGACCCGGTGGTTCAGTTCCCTCATGAGTGCGTCTTTGCCGCGCAGCGCTTCGCGCAGGTCTTCTTCCACCTGTCGGTAATCCGTAACGTCATGCATGACTACCACGGCGCCGACCCTGTGTCCGGACTCATCTTTCAGCTGTTTGCCGTTGCATCTCAGCAGTCGTGAGGGCCTCCCATGCGGCGCCACTGCAATCTCGGCGTTTCGTACGTGTTCTCCCTGGAAGGCGCGAAAAAGGGGAATCTCATCCGTCGGCAACGGGGTACTCCGGTCCACTCTGTAGAGATCGTAGTAGTCCGCCCATCGATCGCTCGGAATGGGTTCTTCGGGCAGACCATGCAGTCGTCGCGCAGCTTCGTTGAATCGGACGATCCGCCCGTCGGCGTCGCAGATGATGATGGCATCATCTATGGTGTCCAGTACCGACGAGAGAAACGCTCGCTCCCTCCGTACGGCATCTTCCGCCTCCCGGCGCTCGGTGACGTCCTCGGCGATGGCACCGATGGAGCTGACGTTGCCCCGGGAATCCAGCAGGGGAAAGAGCGTGGTGACGTAGGGCCGAGCGCGGTCTCCGGCGTCCACCTCGTCCTCCACCTGGAGTGGCTGCGCCGTGTCACGGACGCGGCCCAGGCGCCGGCGGAAGACGTCCGCGAGATCCGGCGGCAGCATCTCTTCGAAGCGTTTCCCGGCTGCCTGGGCAGGCGATACACCCAACACGTTGGCCAGTGCCGGATTGACGCGCAGATAGCGGCCCTCGGGATCCATCTCACTGATCAGAAGCGGACTGTACTGGAGAAAGCGCTCAAGCCGCTCCTCACGGACTTTGCGCTCGCTGATATCGCGCGACAGCGTCATGATGTAGGTCTCGCCGGCGACGGCGATTTTCGACAACACGATTTCTACGGGGAAGATGGAACCGTTCTTCCGTTGGAGTTGTGCTTCGAAGCGGTGAGGCTGGTCAAATGCAATCTCGTCCCAGAACCGACCGCCGTCTTCGCGCTCGCGGTAGTCGGGGTCCAGGTCCGGGATAGACATGGAGAGCAATTCCTGCCGGCTGTAGCCGGTGTACTGTTCGCCCTGTTCGTTCACGTCAACGATTCTGCCGTTGAGATCGTGCACGACCAGCATGTCGATGGTCTGGCCCATGAGGGTGCGAAACTTGTTCTCACTCTCGCGGAGGCTGGTCTCTATGCGCTCGCGCTCGATCCGCTCGAGCTGTGCCTCGTGAAGACGGTATGCCATCCTGATCGAGGCAAGGAGCACCGCCTCGCCGGAGTTCTTGAGAATGTAGCCGTAGGAGGTGATGCCCTCGGTCTTTTCGACGACTTCCGGCTCGGTGTGAGAGGAAAGAAACACGATCGGCACATCATGCCGCTGTAGGATGGCCTCGGCGGCCTCGGTGCCCTCGATACCCGCACCGAGATCTATGTCCATGAGGACGAGCGAGATGTCGGCGTCGGAATCCACGGCAGCAATCGCGTCTTCTCCGCTGGAGACCGTGGCCACCTCGAATCCGTGCTTGCGGAGAAGCCGCGCCTCGGAGAGGGCGATGATGGCCTCATCTTCTACCAGCAGGATTTGTTTGGACATAGTTAGCACTCACCCGGCGTTCAGGTTCTATTAGAGATTATAAATATTTTTCAGCGCTGGTGCCAGCACGGAAACACCGCTTTTTGCACGCGATGGAACGCGCGCTTCAAAATCGCTATAGTTCCCCCGTGGTACTCTTCGCTATCGCACTTGCGGTCGGCATCGGGGTCCTCGTCCTGGCCGCGAACCTGTTCGTGGACGGTGACGGACCGCCGTTTTCGCCGCCACTCGAACATTTGACACCCACAACAAGGGGGCATAGA